>SCPW01000109.1 GCA_004298605.1 Gallionella sp. | reverse complement strand
TACATCCGGCAATTGTTTGAAGACAAGCGGGAACGGCTGCAACTCAGCCGTGTTGCCGGGGCGGATGGCGCCGACCGCATCATCGACAGCGATGAGGTTGGCGCCTCCAACAAGGAGCTCATCGGCCATCTCAACCTGATCCACCCGAACTGGGTGCAGGTATTCAGCGGGACCGAGCTCGATTACCTGCGCAATCTGGGCGCCGGCGAACGCGATGCCGTATTCCGCCAGATCGAACAGAACGGCACGACGTGCCTGATCGTGGCGGGCGCGGCCGACATACCGCCGGAGCTGGCCGCCTTCGCCGGCCAATCGAACATCCCGCTGTTCGCCTCGCCCAAGCCCAGCGTCCACCTGATGTGGCTGATCCGCCATTACCTGGCCAAGGGACTGGCCGAATCCACCACGCGCCACGGGGTGTTTCTCGATGTGCTGGGCGTCGGCGTGATGATTACCGGCGAAAGCGCGGTCGGCAAAAGCGAGCTCGGCCTGGAGCTCATCACGCGCGGCAACGGGCTTGTTGCAGACGACATCGTCGAACTGCACCGCATCGCGCCGGACACGCTGGATGGCCGCTGCCCGGAGCTGTTGCGCGATTTCCTCGAAGTGCGCGGCCTGGGCGTTTTGAATATCCGCACCATGTTCGGCGAAACGGCTGTGCGGCGCAAAAAGAGCCTGAAGCTCATCGTACACCTGCATCGCCCGCCGGGCGGCGACCTCTCGCAAATGGAGCGCCTGCCGCTCAACGCCACGTTTCAGGAAATCCTCGGCGTGAGCATCAACACGGTCAACATCCCGGTCGTTGCGGGGCGCAACCTCGCGGTGCTGGTGGAAGCCGCCGCGCGCAATTTTGTCATGCAGCAGCGCGGCATCGACAGCATGCAGGAATTCATCACGCGCCACGACCAACTGCTGATCGGTGAGTAAGGGAGAAAGAAATTACCAAAATGCCTTTTATTGTGAAGGGAGAAGAGGGAAGGGAGAAGGGTAAAACCGCCTCTCCGAACAAAGGATGTGAGGTTTTACCCTTCCCTCTTCCCCCTTATCCCTTCCCATCTAAAATTGGTACATTTACAATTTCCCGCCCCCTGACGAGAAGCCAATGCAACTATTCCTGATCAGCGGCTTATCCGGTTCCGGCAAAAGCGTCGCGCTCAAGGCGCTGGAAGACAGCGGCTTTTACTGCGTGGACAATCTCCCGGCCGAGCTGCTCACCAGCCTGGTCGACCATCTGTTGCCCGCGGGGTATGGCAATATCGCGGTCAGCATCGACGTGCGCAGCGCCAACAGCGTGCAGAGGCTGCCCGAATTGATGCAGCAACTCATGCAAAAGAAATTGGCTGTGCATGTGCTGTTCCTGGATGCGCAGGATGACACGCTGGTGAAACGTTTTTCCGAAACGCGCCGCCTGCACCCGCTTAACGACGGGGTTCGCACCCTGCCGGAATGCGTCAGCCACGAACGCGAATTGCTCGCCGAAATCAGCAACATCGGCCATCATATCGACACCTCCGAACTCAACGCCAGCGCGCTGCGCGCCTGGATCAAGCAATTCATCAAGCTGGACCGCGCGCGCCTGACGCTGCTGTTCGAATCGTTCGGTTTCAAGCACGGCATCCCGCTGGACGCCGATCTGGTGTTCGACGTGCGCTGTTTGCCCAACCCGTACTACAACCCGGCGCTGCGCCCGCTGACCGGAAATGACGCGGCGGTGATCGAATTCCTGGAAAGCACCCCCAGCGCACAGGATATGTTTGGCGATATACGCAATTTCGTGGAACGCTGGCTGCCGTGTTTCGTCGCGGATAACCGCAGCTACCTCACCGTCGCCATCGGCTGCACCGGCGGGCAGCACCGTTCGGTCTATTTTGCCGAGAAGCTTGCGCGGTATTTCGAGCCGCAGCAGCAAGTGCTGGTGCGCCACCGCGAATTGGCGTAGGGGCGTGATTTACCTCGTAGAGGTTCTTGTGCCCTATGGGTATCACGCCCTTTTTTTAATGCACAAATCAGGGTGCGATGAATCGCGCCCCTACATATGATGACCGCACATCAAACCGCGCTGCAGCACATCAAGCCCGGCGACTGGCTGACGCTGATGCTGGGCGGTGTTTGCGTGGCGCTGCTCACGCTCAAACTGTGGGGCGGCGATCTCGCAGACAAGGCCATCATCCGCAGCGGCGGCAAAATTTTCCGCGAAGTGCCGCTGTCGCGCGACCAGCAAATCGAAGTACCCGGCCCGCTCGGAACCAGCATCATCAGCATCAAACAGCGCAAAGCGCGCATCGCCTCCGACCCCAGCCCGCGCCAATATTGCGTGCGCCAGGGCTGGCTGCAACAAGCCGGAGAAATCGCGCTGTGCCTGCCCAACCAGGTGAGCGTGGAATTGGCGGGCAGCAGGAAGAAATATGACAGCCTCAACTATTAAAACCAGGACTGAGGAATAAGGGCTGAGAAAAAGCGGCGCAGCGGGTTCTACTCAGTCCTTAGTCCTCGCCACTCAGCACTTCAAAAAATTATGACCGCCTCGACCATCAAACTCGACA
>SCPW01000108.1 GCA_004298605.1 Gallionella sp. | reverse complement strand
GTTTGACCGGCGGCTAATTCGGGTATGATGAGGGCGCCCGCACCGTTGTATTGGAAGAACGCAAAAATGGCAAAACTTTCTGCAATCGCCGAAGCGACCATGGATCCGCAAGAAGATAAATTGCGCCGGGATTTGTTGATTTTTGCCTGCGCGTTCATGAATCTGGCGGTGGTGCTGTGGCTGGCGATTTACTGGGTGATGGGGTTGAGCTTCCCGGCGAATATTCCCCTGGCCTACCAGTTGATTTCGGTCGCCTCGCTGATACATTACTTCAAGACCCGGCGCCTCGAAGTATTCCGCCTCGTGCAGTTGGGGCTGTTCCTGTTTGCGCCGTTCATCATGCAATGGAGCATCGGCAGTTCCGTCACCTCCAGCGGCGTGACGCTCTGGGCGTTGCTCGCGCCGGTAAGCGCGCTGGTGGTCTCGGGCTGGCGCGATTCCGTTCCCTGGTTTATCGCCTACATCGTGATGACGGCGGTATCGGGGTTCTTCGATTACTACATCGGCTCCGGAAGCGATAGCGGCGTGCCGATGAAAACCATCGGCTTCTTTTTCGCGCTCAACTTTGCCGCGATGTCATCCATCATTTATTTTCTGCTGCGCTACTTCGTCGTGGAGATGGACAAGATCCGGATCCAGCTCGACCTGCAGCATCAATTGCTGGCCGAAGAGCAAGCGAGATCCGAGCGTGTGCTGCTCAATGTGCTGCCGGGCAGCATCGCGCAACGGCTGAAAAACAATCAGGGTTTGATCGCGGATGGACATGCGGATGTGACAGTAATGTTTGCCGACCTGGTGAATTTCACGCAACTGACCGAATCGCTCCCACCCGAGCAAATGGTCGGCCTGCTCAACACCATTTTTTCCGGCTTTGATGAACTGAGCGAAAAATACGGCGTGGAAAAAATCAAGACCATCGGCGACGCCTACATGGTCGTGGGCGGCCTGGACCGCGACAGGGCGAATTACACCGGCGACATCGCGGACATGGCCCTGGAAATGCGCCGATTCATGGCCGGCCATCCGGTCGTATCCAAGTTCAAGCTGGGCATTCATGCCGGTATAGCCACCGGCCCCGTGGTTGCCGGGGTGATCGGCACCAAACGTTTCGTCTACGATTTATGGGGCGATACCGTGAACGTCGCCAGCCGCCTGACCGACGAGGCGGTGCAGAACGTGATCCAGGTGGACAAGACGACCTACAACCGGCTCCGGCATGACTACGACTTCGAGCCGCCCGCCACGATCAGCATCAAGGGAAAAGGGGAGATGATTACGTACCGCCTTGCCGCGCGCCTCGGCGACCCGGGGCATATGGCCAAGGTGCTGCCATTAAGGGCGAAACGGGAAACCCCCGCGCCCCCTGCTTGAGCCCAACAACCCGGTAGTCTTACTGTGCCACAAAGCGATCAAGGGGTGCAGTGCAAGGAAAAATCGGGCGAAAAAGCGGAGTTTACGTATAGTAAATGAGCATTTTGAGCCCGATTTTAACGCCGCAATGCGCCCTTCAGCGTTTTGTGACA
>SCPW01000011.1 GCA_004298605.1 Gallionella sp. | reverse complement strand
CGTTGTTCCAGATTTCGATGTAACGGTCGCCATCTTCCTCGGGCGAACCGGGCGGGCCGCCCCAGATGTCTGCGCCGTGGTCGTAAAAAATTTCCGTGCATGGGCCGCACGGACCGGTGTCGCCCATCATCCAGAAATTATCCGAAGCGTAGCGCGCACCTTTATTGTCACCGATGCGGATCACCCGCTCGGCGGGCACACCGATATCTTTCGTCCAGATATCGTAAGCCTCATCGTCCTCGGCATATACCGTCACCCACAATTTTTCGGTGGGCAATTTGTAAACCTCGGTCAGCAACTCCCACGCATAGCCAATCGCATCACGCTTGAAATAATCACCGAAGCTGAAATTGCCCAGCATCTCGAAAAAAGTGTGATGCCGCGCGGTGTAGCCGACGTTCTCCAAGTCGTTGTGCTTGCCCCCGGCACGCACACATTTCTGCGAAGAAGCGGCGCGGGTATAGGGGCGCTTGTCGAAGCCGAGGAACACATCCTTGAACTGGTTCATCCCCGCATTGGTGAACAACAGCGTCGGATCTTCGTGCGGCACCAGCGAACTGGAAGCGACTACGGTATGGCCTTTGGAGGCGAAGAAGTCTAAGAACTTCTGGCGGATTTCACTGCTTTTCATTGCACACTCTCAGTATCGAATATCACTTGAAGAACGGCGCGCATCATACCATGCAGCGCATAGCCGCTCTCGCGGCGACAGGATTCATTCGCCCTCTGCGCCCCCAATGCCAAACAACACTTTGAAGATCACATCCATCCCGAAGCCGCGCGATTGCAAAAAGCGCACCTGCCTGGCTTTTTCCTTGGCGTCCTGCGGTAATGTGCCGAATTTTTTTCGCCACACCTCGCGCGCCGCATCCAGCTCGCTTTCTTTCAGTGCAGGCAAGGCAGCGCCGATCAATTCTTCCGGGATACCTTTCTGGCGCAACTCGTGGGTGATGCGTTGCGTGCCGAAACGGCTGCGCTTGGCGTGCAGTAACTGGGTGGCGGCGCGGGCATCCGACAGCCAGCCGCGCGCCGTCAAATCATCCAGCAGCGCATCCAGGTCGACGGGCTGCAACTGTTCAAAATCTTCATCCGCTTGCGTGTAGGGCAACAACTTGCCGCGCAGTTCGGCGCGGCTGTATTCACGGCGTGCCAGATACTGAAGGGCGCGCGCGCGCAAGCTTACATCAGGCTTTTTTATCACTGGCTTTCGCGGGCGCTTTTTCGCTGGCGGCGAGCAGCGCTACGCCGGATGCTTCGCGCACCTTGTTCTCGATTTCAAAAGCAATTGCGGGATGCTCGCGCAAATATTCGCGCGCGTTGTCTTTGCCCTGGCCGATTTTTTCGCCTTTGTAGCTGTACCAGGCGCCAGCTTTTTCCACCAGTTTATGCTGCACGCCCAGCTCGATGACTTCGCCTTCGCGCGAGATGCCTTCGCCGTAAAGGATATCGAACATCGCTTCGCGGAACGGCGGCGCCACTTTGTTTTTCACCACTTTGACGCGCGTCTCGTTGCCGATCACTTCGTCGCCTTTTTTGATCGCGCCGGTGCGGCGGATATCCAGGCGCACCGAAGCGTAAAACTTGAGCGCGTTGCCGCCGGTGGTGGTTTCCGGGTTGCCGAACATCACGCCGATTTTCATGCGGATCTGGTTGATGAAAATCACCAGCGTGTTGGAGCGCTTGATGTTGGCGGTGAGTTTGCGCAGGGCTTGCGACATCAGCCGCGCGTGTAGCCCCATTTGCGCATCGCCCATTTCGCCTTCGATTTCGGCCTTGGGCGTGAGCGCGGCGACCGAGTCGATCACCACCACATCCACCGAGCCGGAGCGCACCAGCATATCGGTGATTTCCAGCGCCTGTTCGCCGTTGTCCGGTTGTGAAATAAGCAAATCTTCCACTTTCACGCCGAGCTTCTGCGCGTATTGCGGGTCGAGCGCGTGTTCCGCGTCGATGAACGCCGCCGTGCCGCCGAGCTTCTGCATTTCGGCGATCACTTGCAGCGTCAGCGTGGTCTTGCCGGAG
>SCPW01000107.1 GCA_004298605.1 Gallionella sp. | reverse complement strand
GTCGAAGCCAATCCGATTCCGGTGAAGTGGGCGGTGGCGCGCATGGGAAAAATGAAAAATGCGCTGCGTTTGCCGCTCACGCCCCTGTCGCATGGGGCGCACGCTGAAGTCGAGGCGGCGATGCGCCAGGCCGGTGTGCTTGATAACGATGCTGTATAGCCGGAGAGTGACAATGAAAGTTTTGCATATCGGAATTTCCAGTATCGTGCTGTTGTCGTTGGCCGGTTGCGGCGCGATGGGTTCGGGCGGAAAGCGCATTGATTACCGCTCCGGCGCGGTGCAAGTGCCTGCGCTGGAAGTGCCGCCCGACCTCACAACGCCCAGCAGCGACGAACGCTACAAGGTGCCGCTGGGCGACGGCGAAACCGTCACGACTTATTCCGATTACAACAAGGGCGGAGCAGCCCAGGGACGCAATGGCAGCGCGGTGTTGCCGGAGGTGAAGGGCGTGCGCCTGGAACGCAGCGGCGCACAGCGCTGGCTGGTGGTAAACGACAAGCCGGAAAACGTTTGGCCTGCGGTCAAAGCGTTCTGGCAGGAAAACGGCCTGGCCGTCAAGAGCGAAGACCAGGCGGCGGGCGTGATGGAAACCGACTGGGCGGAAAATCGCGCCAAAATCCCGCAGGGCGGCCTGCGCAGCATCATCGGCAAACTGTTCGACAATCTTTATTCATCCGGCGAGCGCGATCAATACCGCACGCGCCTGGAGCGCGGCAAGGACGGGGTGAGCACCGAGATTTACATCACCCATCGCGGCATGGAAGAAATGGCGGATGCCGAGAAAAACGCTTCCGTGTGGCGCGCGCGCGCCAACGATCCGGAAATGGAAGCGATCATGTTGCAGCGCCTGATGCTGCGTTTCGGCGGAACGCGGGCCCAGGCCGCAAGCGTGAAAGCCGGCGATGGAGCGCTCGCGGCAGCCAACGCATCCGGGCAGGCAGGCGCCGCCAGCATGCAGGAAACACTCGACGGCAGCCGCATCATTGTGGTGAACGATGCGTTCGACAAATCCTGGCGCAGGGTGGGCCTGGCTATCGAGCGTGCGGGGCTGGCGGTGGAAGACAAAGACCGCGTCAAGGGCATCTACTTCCTGCGCCCGGTCAAGGCGGAAAACGGTTGGCTGGATAAACTGCAATTCTGGAAAGACAGCAAAGACGCCAACAAGCGCTATCGCGTACACGTCAAGGATGGCGGCGCGGCATCCGAGGTGTCTGTCGCCGACCAGGATGGCGCGGGCAGCGAGGCAGCCGCACAACTGCTTGAGGCGATTTACAAGAACATCAATCAATAAAAATATGCGGTTTGCTTCACTGGGCAGCGGCAGCGAGGGCAACGCGCTGCTGGTCGCAGCCGGCCAAACGCAAGTGCTGATGGACTGCGGCTTCGGGCTGCAAGACACCCTCTCGCGGCTGGCGCGCCTGGGTGTATCTGCCGAACAGTTGAGCGGCATTGTTGTCACCCATGAGCACGGCGACCACATCGGCGGCCTGGCGCGTCTGGCGCGCAAATTCGACCTGCCGGTCTGGCTCACCCACGGCACGTTGCGCAGCCGCCCAAAAGCCTTCGCCAACATTGCCCGCCTGCACGAAATCAGCCCCCACCATACGTTCGCAATCGGCGATATTGAAATCCTCCCCTACCCCGTCCCGCACGATGCCGCCGAGCCGGTGCAATTCGTGTTCAGCGATGGCGCGAGGCGGTTGGGTGTATTGACCGATACCGGATGCAGCACGGCGCATATCGAGGCGACGCTGAACGGTTGCCACGCGCTGGTTCTGGAGTGCAATCACGATAGCGGAATGCTGATGAACGGCGATTACCCGTACAGCCTCAAACGGCGCGTGGGCGGACGGTTCGGGCATTTAAACAACCAGGATGCCGCCGGCATATTGGGCCGCCTGGACGTGAGCCGTTTGCAGCATCTGATCGCCGCGCATCTGAGCCGCAAAAACAACACGGCATCGCTCGCGGTGCAAGCCTTGTGCGGCGCGCTGAACTGCGAAGCAAGCCGGATAAGCGTGGCGACGCAGGATGAAGGGTTTTATTGGCGCGAGATTGTTTGAGAATGAAATAACGAAAATAAAAAAGCCGGCTTGCGCCGGCTTTTTTATTCATCTTGAAAGCGATGCTTACTTATGTGCGCCTTCAGCAGCAGGAGCGGCGGCGGCAGGAGCAGAAGCTGCTTCAGGAGCCGGTGCGGCAGCAGGAGCTGGTGCAGCCTCAGGAGCCGGTGCAGCAGCAGGTGCTGGAGCGGCAGCAGGAGCCGGTGCAGCGGCAGGAGCCTCAGCGGGTTTGCCGCCACAAGCAGTCAAAGCAAGAGCCAACAGAGCAACAACAAGAGCAGAGCGTTTCATTTTTATTTCCTCAGGAGTTTAAGTTAAAAAACAACAAAATTTTGCTTGATCCCAAATGCGCCTGAAATCAAAGACGCGGCATTCTATCACTTCGATACGAAAAATCCAGCTTATTGTTATCGGAAAATGGCCTCCGGCAAAACTCTGTTCAGCACACTGAAAGCGCGCCACCTTTCAATGGCGCAAAGCCGCTTCCGCAGATGGGGCAATATCCTTGACTCCCGCTGTCCTTTCGTTATAGGGCAACGCAGTTTAGAATGTGCCGACTTCATTCAACACAAGGAGACGGTGCTATGGGAACGCAAGGGAAATTAATCGGCAAAATGGTTATCGGGCAATCCGGTGGCCCCACCGCAGTCATTAACCAATCGCTGGTCGGCGCAGTGCTGGCGGCGCGCGAGTGCCCCAATATCACCGGCATCCTCGGCGCGCGCCACGGCATCGCCGGCATCATGAAAGAGGACTTTGTCGATCTCACCACGCAAAGCGTCGGGCAGCTCGAGCTGGTCGCCACCACCCCGGCGGCGGCATTGGGTTCGGTGCGCCTCAAACCCGGCAAGGCCGAATGCGAAAAAGTATTTGAAGTATTCAGAAAAAATGACGTGCGTTATTTTTTCTACATCGGCGGCAACGATTCTGCCGAGACCGCGCACATCATCGCCGAGATGGCGAAAGAAGCGAACTACGATTTCTGTACCGTACACATTCCCAAGACCATCGACAACGATTTGAAAGTCACCGACCACTGCCCCGGCTTCGCTTCGGCGGCGCGTTTCGTGGCACTGGCCTTCATGGGCGACGACCGCGATAACCGCGCCTTGTCCGGCATCAAGGTCAACGTGGTGATGGGGCGCAGCGCCGGATTCTTGACCGCCGCATCCGCGCTGGCGCGCCAGGCGGAGGGCGATGGCCCGCACCTGATCTACTTGCCGGAGCGCGTGTTCGACATCGAAAAATTCAAGCAGGACGTGCGCGATGCGGTGGCGAAATATGGCCGCTGCGTGATCGCCGCTTCCGAAGGGATCACCGACAAGGACGGCAGCCCGATCTCGACCAGCGGCGAACGCGATTCGCACGGCAACATCCAGCTTTCCGGCTCCGGCGCATTGGGCGATAGCCTGGCCGCCCTGGTGAAAGAAGCCTTCCCCGGCCAGAAAGTGCGCGTGCGCGCCGACACTTTCGGCTATTTGCAACGCTCTTTTCCGACCATCATTTCCGAAGTCGATGCCAGGGAAGCGCGCGCGGTGGGCGACTATGCCGTGAATCACGCCGCCAGCACCGGGCAACCCGGCTCGGTGGCGATTCGCCGTTTGAGCAGCAAGCCCTATTCCAGTGAATGCTTCATCACGCCATTGTCGACGGTGGCGCGCGTAGCCACCGAAATGAAAGACGAATACATCAATGCGGCGGGCAATGACGTGACGCAAGCGTGGCTGGATTACGTTGCGCCGCTGGTGGGCGAGTTGCCCGAGATGGGGCGGCTATAATTTCCATTTTTCTATCAATAGAGCAATATCGGGGCGTGATACCTGCAACCTCTTCGAGGTAAATCACGCCCCGGATTATTCGGCCCTTGAAATAGAACCACTACAATTTAGGGAACCTCTAGAAATTCGTTTTGCGGGATAAAGCGCAAGGAGCCGCGCATAACCAGCGACTTGCCCGCTTGCGGGCTTAGTCGAATGGCTAGGAGTTTCATCAGCGAACGACAAGACCTATCAAATAGATAGGCGGGGAGTGAACGAGCACGCGACGCTGCGATTCGCCCGAAAAACGGATTTATGGAAGTTCCCTTTATGCCATCTCCGCCCACAGGTCATGCGCATCGGAGCCGGTCACTTTGACCTCGACAAAATCGCCCACCCTCAACTGCTGGCCGTTTTCGATATACACCAGCCCGTCGATTTCCGGCGCATCGGCGGAACTGCGCGCGACCGCGCCGTCCTTATCCACCTCATCCACCAGCACAGTGATGGTTTTGCCGATTTTGCGCTTGAGACGTTGCTCGCTGATTTCCTCTTGCAGCAACATCAGCCGCGCGAGGCGCTCCTGCTGCACTTCGGGCGGCACATGGTCGGGCAATTCGTTGGCTGCCGCGCCTTCCACCGGCGAGTAAGTGAATGCGCCGACGCGATCCAATTGCGCTTCTTTCAGGAAATCCAGCAGCTCTTGAAATTCCGCTTCGGTCTCGCCGGGGAAGCCGACGATGAAGGTGCTGCGCAGCGTCAGGTCGGGGCAAATCTCGCGCCATTGCTTGATGCGCGCCAGCACGTTCTCGCTGCTGGCCGGGCGTTTCATCAGCTTGAGGATGCGCTGGTTGGCGTGCTGAAACGGGATATCCAGATACGGTAGGATTTTTCCCTGCGCCATCAGCGGGATCACTTCATCCACATGCGGATACGGGTAAACATAATGCAGCCGCACCCACACGCCCTTTCCACCCGTTTTATCAAGCTCGCCCAGCGCCGTTGCCAGCTCGGTCAGGCGCGTCTTGAGCGGCCTGCCGCCCCAGAAGCCGGTGCGATATTTCACGTCCACACCGTAGGCGCTGGTATCCTGCGAAATCACCAGCAATTCCTTGACGCCCGCTTTGACCAGATGTTCCGCTTCCCCCATGACATCGCCGACCGGGCGGCTGACCAGATCGCCGCGCAGGCTGGGGATAATGCAGAAGGTGCAACGATGGTTGCAGCCCTCTGAAATTTTCACATACGCGTAATGTTTCGGCGTCAGGCGGATGCCTTGCGCGGGCACTAAATCTTCGTAAGGGTCGTGCGGTTTAGGCAGATGTTGGTGTACGACCGCCATCACTTCATTGGTCGAGTGCGGGCCGGTAACGGCGAGCACTTTCGGGTGCGCCTGCCACACCACATCACCCTTCGCGCCGAGACAGCCGGTAACGATCACCTTGCCGTTTTCCACCAGTGCTTCACCGATCGCATCCAGCGATTCGGCTATCGCGCTGTCGATAAAGCCGCAGGTATTCACGATCACCAGATCGGAATCCTGATAGCTTGCGGAAATCAGGTAACCCTCGGCGCGCAACTGGGTGAGGATATGTTCGGAGTCCACTGTTGCCTTCGGGCAACCGAGGCTAGCAAATCCAATAGAAGGAGCTTTCCAATCAACTTTCAATTACTTAGTCCAATTTTTTCAAAAAATGACATTAACATTACACCCAAAAAAACAAAGTTTTATAGTTTAATCTAATCCGCGTAATCTGCGGATAATTGATTTTCCAGGTTTATGC
>SCPW01000106.1 GCA_004298605.1 Gallionella sp. | reverse complement strand
CGGCGACATCAAGGAGCATCACGGAATCGAGGAAGTCGTCTTGGCTGGCGGATACGGCTACCGCCAAGTGTTGGAACTCGTGCAGAACGGTGCGGACGCGATCCTCGAATCTCATGAGGCAGGCGCCGAGCAGAACGGCCCCGCCCGCATTGAGGTTGTGCTCGCCAATTCGTCCCTTTACGTCGCCAACACGGGTGCAGCATTTAGCGAAGAAGGGATTAATGCACTGCTACACTCCCACTCCTCGCCCAAGCGGGGCAACCAGATCGGCCGTTTTGGGCTGGGTTTCAAATCGTAGCTCCGACTCGGAGGGAAAATTGACATCGTCAGCGGGCCCGTAGCTTTTGGTTTCGACCCGGATCGCTGTCGGCAGGAATTACGAGAACGTTTCAGCGTGAAGGACGCGCCAGGTTTGCGTTTGGCTTGGTCGTTGGATGACGCACAAGCCGCATCCCTACGCGATTTGTTCCCGTGGGCTACGACTGTGGTTCGCGCCGAGATATGCGACGAAGGCATTATGGATCACTTACGAGGCGAGATTCAAAATTTCCCATCCGAGTTTCTGTTGTTCCTGCCCGTCCCAGTCACTCTGGCGTTGGACGATGGAACCAGCGGCAAGCGGGAGTTGCATCGTGAGCCTGACGGGGCAGATCAACTTCTTCATGACGGACAAAACACATCGCGCTGGCGAGTTGTGGAGGAAAGAGTTTCAATCACTGACATTCGGGAAAGGAACGATGCGACGCATATACATGCGCGTGACTCTGTACCGGTATCGTGGGCAGTGCCGCTTGACGTGAAGAGGGAGGAGGCCGGACGTTTCTGGGCTTTCTTCCCGACTCAAACTGAAACCCGCCTGCCCGGTATTCTGAATGCGCCGTGGAAGTTGAACAGCGACCGAAACGCCATCATCGGCGGCGAGTGGAACACTGCTTTGATGCGCGAAGCCGCCCGCCTCGTTGCCAAAGCCCTGCCCAATCTCGCCACAAGTGAAGACCCTGGTCGCCCGTTGGACGCATTCCCTCGGCAGCTTGACCGCAAGGATGAGGATGCTGCACCGCTTGTGGAAGCATTGTGGGCTGCTCTCGAAAATGCCGAGGTTGTCCCCGATGCGACGGGAACACCGCGGCTTGCCCGCGATTTGTGGCGGCATCCACGGGACAACGCCGATCTCGCTCAGCAGTGGGCATCTTTGGCTAAACTGGAAACGCTCGCCGCCCTCGTGCATCCCCTGTCGCTAAAAGGAAACCGTAGTAGCCGTCTTGATGTTCTGGCTAGCCGCCTCGAAAAGACACAAGCTGTTGACGCGCTGAATCGCCCGAATTTGCGCAAGAAAGAAGCAGCAACATGGTTTGCAGCGGTGGCCTCCATCGAGCCACTGGGAGTGAACGCAGCACTCAAGCTGGCAGAGGCTTACTCAAATGACTGCAAACCTGGTGAATGGAGCAAGGATCGTCCGACACTGGCTATCATTCCATCGCACGATGGCCAACTTCTGACAGCAGACAAGGTGGTCATTGCTCCAGAAGGGCTGCGTGTCCCTGGCCGATCCATTATCGCATCCTTCCTTTGTGCAGATGATGAGGCGAAACGCATAGCAGTTGAGGTAATGAAGGTGAGACCGCTTGATGACACCGTGTGGGGAATACTTCTTCAAGAATCACTCGGCACAATCCTAAACTACCCAGCGACCGCCCGCGATGCGGGATGGCGCACTTTCTGGACAACTTTACGTTCGGCACCCGAAACTGTTTGCCAGCAGTTCGTCATGCGAAACAGCAGCCAGATTCGTGTCCAGCGGCGCGATGGAGCTTGGGTTTTGGCGAATGCGGTTCTGCTACCCGGTGCGCTGGTCAGCCCTGACGATGTGTCCACGAACAAGAATGTGTTGGTTGACTCTGGAATGCATGGAGAGGATGGATCATTGCTAATGGCCCTTGGCGTTTGCGAGTTTCCAGAAGGAATTACTGCGCCGGATGACTATGGCGAGAACAACGCATTGCGAGATTGGCTGTTCGGCTACCGTAACAACTACAAGAAAATACACCAAAATTCGGCTTCGTGGGGATATTTGAAACCCGTCCACTTTAAGATGCCAAAGGGCTGGTTTTTTTTAACAGAGTTGAACGGCACTCCGAACGCGAAGCTCACCGGGCAGTTTCTTGCTCTAATTGGCCGAGGTGAGTTCCTGGAACGGCTGGAGTTTGGCCATAGCACGCCGAGCTACCCGAAGATTTTCGTTCCCCACCCATTACCATGGTTTTTGCTCAGATACGGCGAGGTGCAGGTCAGCAACGAGACCGTCCGCGTAATAACCATCGTAGCAAGGCGCAGCGAGCCTGCGATTGCCAAGATAGCCAACTGGGAACAGCTACTGCCCGCGCTTGAAAAGCTAAAACACACCGACACGCCAAATCTTGTCACTGACGCTGACATTCGAAAATTGTGGTTGGCTCTGATCAAGGGGTTGGCAACTCCTGCCGCACTTGCGGGAGACGACTTGCGTGATCTGTGGGCAGGCGCAGCAAGGGACGGAGTTGTTCCAGAACGGCTTCCCTGCGTGGCCGGTGATGTGGCACTGGATAAAGTCTTCGTGACCGGCTCACCCGATTTGGCGAAACACGCCCGGAAGCCGAATCGCCTCGTCGTCACGCTGGATGAACAAGCGCTGGAGTTGTGGCTGAAAAAGGGAGCGCGGAACTTGGCGGAACTCATCAAACCGAAGTGGACGGAAAACCTGGGGCCACCTGATTTATTGACCGCGACCATCCCTGAACTGGCCGACGTGTTGCGAACCGAAGCGAAGGACAAGGCGCGATGTCGGCTGGTCTCCGAATTGAAGCTGACCATCGATGACAGCTCGGAACCGATTCCGTGTCTGATGTGGGACAACATCCTGTTTTTTGACAGGGCGCAACTGGCGCGCCTGTCGCGGTCCGAAAGTCTCAAGCGACTGGTGAGTGAAATCGCCGCTGCTGGTTGGTTGCAGCACGACCAAGCGGAGACATTGCAAATTCTCGGCGATGCCTGTGTAGATGAACAGCGCGCAAAGGCCGCGCAAGGTGCCACGTTGCCAGAACGGCTGCTGTTGGCGGTTGGCAATCGTGACGATCCTTTGCGAGCCGCGCTCGGCGACTTGGCGAGAAAAGATTTCATCGAGGAATGCACGCCACTCCAAACTGCTGATCTGACGCTCGCACAACTTGGACCAGCCACGCTGGCGACATTGACTAAGACTCTGGATGAAGAAGGCTTGAAGCCGCCTGCCCGTTGGAACACCCCGGAAGCCCGTGCCTTCGTGGCGAGCATCGGGTTTCCGGCTGAGTATGCAGCCTCTCCCGAAACACGACGCGAATCTGAGGAATTCATCAGCGGACCGATTTTCCTGCCGCCGCTCCACGATTTCCAAGAGGAAGTCACCGATGGTCTTCGCAGCTTGGTTTGCAGTGGCATCGGACGTCGCCGGGCTGTGGTGAGCCTGCCAACTGGCGGAGGCAAGACACGAGTGACTGTGCAGGCCGCAGTTGATCTCGTTCTCAAACCGGAAGGAGGCAGCCGTAGTGTGATCTGGGTGGCACAGACCGATGAGCTTTGTGAGCAAGCGGTGCAGGCGTTTCGTCAAGTCTGGATCAATCGCGGTGCCGACAAGACCGACCTCCGCATTATTCGACTGTGGGGAGGAAATCAAAACCCTGCGATTCGAGAACAAGACAAGCCGATTGTCGTAATTGCCTCGATACAGACCCTGAACAGTCGTATGGGGACTGACGGACTCGATTGGCTGAAGAATCCCGGACTCGTGGTGGTGGATGAGTGCCACCACGCGATTACGCCAAGCTATACGAACCTCTTGCGATGGCTCGACGCCGAAGCGCAGAGACCGGGAGCGCCAGCGAAGGATGAGCCGCCGATCATTGGCCTGAGCGCGACACCATTTCGCACCGACGATGAGGAAAGTGGGCGACTTGCCAGACGTTTCGATAGCCGATGGCTTCCGGCGGATCAGGAAGGACTTAACGAGTGCCTTCGCTCTCAGGGAGTGCTCGCCCACATTGATCACGAACGGTTACCGTCGTCCGCCACGCTGCTCGAAGACGAAATCGCCAAACTGTCTCACCTTCGTGAGCCGTGGGAGGGCATTGATTTTGAGAATATTCTCAAAAAAATCAACCAACGGCTTGCAGGAGACGAAGAAAGAAACAGACTTCTCGTCGAGTATATCAGATCGAGCAGCGAACGCTCAATTCTCTTCTTTGCCAACTCCGTGTCGCACGCCAAGGAGATGGCGGCACGGTTGCATTTGGCTGACATCCCAGCCGCTGCCGTCAGCGGTGAGACTCCAACAGTTGCGCGGCGGCATTTTTTGGATGGCTTTCAGTGCGGCAATATCCGGGTTCTGTGTAATCACAGTGTTCTCACGACCGGCTTCGACGCACCCAAGACAGACATGGTTCTTATCGCGCGTCAGGTATTCAGCCCAGTTCGGTATATGCAAATGGTTGGACGCGGAATGCGCGGCGAGAAGAACGGCGGCAAACCACGGTGCCGACTGGTAACAGTGGTGGACAACTTGAGGCAATTTAAGGACAAACACCCCTACCATTTCTGCGCGAAGTATTTTTCGTCAGACGTTACATGACAATAGATCGACTTCCGTGATGCAGGAGAAATACAAAGCCTGGAAGCATCTCTCGTTATTAGGTCTAAGTAAAGTACCGCGGCTTGGGATTCTATATAAAAATCTGGCAACGGAGTTCTTCTGACCCCCTTTTGTTTTTTGTATTGAAGAAAAACCTTTCCGGCTAAAAACAGAGCTTCTTTTGGAATTTCCAACATCTGAAATCCGGACTTGACTATAGAAGATTCTAAATCCTCAATTTTTATAAAACCGATGGAGACTTCGGAATAGATTATTGAATTAATGTACAGGGGCGTGTGTTGACTATATTTTTCCAATGTGGCTTCCGACCAATCAGCCCAAATAGGGTCATTCAAAAAAATATCCAAAATAACATTCGAATCGACCAGAACCCCCTTCATTTTTCGCCTCTTGTTAAGGCCATGATTTCATCCGTTGTCATTTTTACAGTTGCGATGCCCCTTAATCGTCGATATTTTCGGGTTTTGCTGCTCCCGTCCCTTTTTTTCAGTAAATAGACGCGGCCATTTTCTTCAACAAAATCAACCTCCACGGCGGGGCTTATCCCTAATTTTTCACGAATGGATTGAGGAATGGTTACTTGTCCTTTGGTTGTGATGCGCATGATTTACCTCCTGTATGATGTAATATCGGCAATAGTAATACTTTTACAGGGCAATGCCAACAGTTCAAATCACCTATTTCATCAAGGCCGCTGAACTGCTGTTCAAAGCGCCGGAGGCCGGGAAACCGACAATCCTGCTTATGATAGACCGGAACGAACCTGAATACCCGAAAGAACATCTTTGTGCTTATTGACGCGGCGCACCGCACAATGGGCGGCGACCTAGGCAACTTCCTGATAGCGGGTCTGCCGAATGCAAGCTATATTTATATGGATGTTTAGCCATACTTGTAGTATAAAATATTTATGAACAATGCCCGTTTTGAGTGGGACGATGACAAAGACAGAGAGAATCAGGCTAAACACAATGTCTCATTTGCTGCGGCACAACGTGCTTTTCTAGATACTCACCGTGTCATTGTCGAAGATGTTAATCACAGCACAGAGGAAGAGCGGTTTTACTGTATTGGCTGTATCGGTGACGGTATAATGACGGTAAGATTTACGTATAGAGGTGACATAATCCGTATTTATGGTGCAGGATATTGGAGAAAAGGGAGGATGATATATGAAGAACAAAATAAAATACACTGAAGAACCCATGGGGAATCTGAGAGCCATTAAAGATTTTCTGCCCAGACCTGAACAACTGGTTCTGAAAGAAGAAAATGTCAAGATTACCATTTCCCTGAATAAGTCGAGCATTGAATTCTTCAAGAAAAAGGCCAAGGAGCAGCACACTTCGTATCAGAAAATGATTCGGCGACTTATAGACTGGTATGCTTCACAGCATCAAAAAAGCGCCTAACAAACCACTCGTGCGGACAGGCTATTGTCTGCCGCACAGTTGCGTAGTTAGACAACACAATAATTGATAAGAATGAGCATATATTCGGAATGAACAGCAAAAGGGGTCAAACCTAATTTATTAACAAAAAAGCCAGGTTGGGTTGAGTGAACAGACCGTGCCAAATGAATTTTGCGTGGACAGCCCTTGTGCAGTGAAAAGGTATAAAATACCATTTTTACCAGTAGTTTTTTCTATTACTGTCCAAAATATTCTTTCAATCGGCTATTTT
>SCPW01000105.1 GCA_004298605.1 Gallionella sp. | reverse complement strand
GTTGAGCTGGTGATGGCTCTGGAAGAAGAGTTCGAATGCGAAATCCCCGATGAAGACGCGGAAAAAATCACCACGGTGCAACAAGCCCTCGATTATGTCCTGGCGCATCAAAAGTAATTTCATTCTTTAAATCTGTTCCTGAAACGGAGTCAGTTTGTCTAAACGCAGAGTCGTCATTACCGGGCTGGGGATCATCTCCCCGGTCGGGATAGGGATTCCCGCAGCCTGGCAGAGCATCGTCGCGGGGAAATCCGGGATTGCCAGAATCACACACTTCGATGCAAGCGCGATGTCGGCGCAGATCGCCGGTGAAGTGAAGGATTTCGATGTCACGCAATATCTTTCCGCCAAGGATGCGCGCCGCATGGATAGGTTTATCCATTTCGGATTGGCGGCAGGTATCGAGGCGTTCAAGGATTCCGGGCTGGAAGTTTCCGGGCAGAATGCCGAACGCATCGGCGTGAACATCGGGTCGGGCATCGGCGGCCTGCCGATGATCGAAGAAACACACAACGATTACCTCGCCTCGGGGCCGCGCAAAATCTCGCCGTTCTTTATTCCGGGCACGATCATCAACATGATTTCCGGCAATCTTTCCGTCATGTACGGATTGAAGGGCCCGAATTTGGCGATGGTTTCCGCCTGCACCACCGGTACGCATTGCATCGGCGAATCGGCGCGTATCATCGAGTATGGCGATGCGGACGTGATGATAGCCGGCGGCTCCGAAGCGACGGTGAGCGCGCTGGCGGTGGGCGGTTTTGCCGCCGCACGCGCGCTCAGCACGCGCAACGATGATCCGGCTACGGCCAGCCGTCCGTGGGACAAGGACAGGGATGGCTTCGTGATGGGCGAAGGCGCGGGCGTGATGGTGCTGGAAGAATACGAACATGCCAAGGCGCGCGGCGCCAAAATTTATGCGGAGCTGGCGGGCTATGGCATGAGCGGCGACGCTTACCATATTACATCGCCGAATACCGATGGCCCGAAACGCAGTATGTTGAATGCGTTGCGCAATGCCGGTTTGAACCCGCAGGATGTGCAGTACGTCAACGCGCACGGCACTTCTACGCCGCTGGGCGACAAGAACGAAACCGATGCGATCAAGCTGGCCTTCGGCGATCACGCCAGCAGGCTGGTGGTGAACTCAACCAAGTCGATGACCGGCCATCTGTTGGGCGGCGCGGGCGGCATCGAGTCGATATTCTGCGCGTTGGCGATACACCATCAAATTTCACCGCCGACCATCAATATTTTCGAGCAGGATCCAGAGTGTGATCTGGATTATTGCGCGAATGTTGCGCGCGACATGAAAATTGATGTTGCGGTGAACAACAACTTCGGTTTCGGCGGAACGAACGGTTCGCTGGTGTTCCGCAAAATCTAGCTATCTCTCCGCGATGCTGGTCAACGGTGTACCCGGTAACACGATCAGCATCCGCGATCGCGGTTTGCTCTATGGCGATGGGGTGTTCCGCACCCTGCGCGCATCTGGAGGCAAGGCGCTGCATTGGCCTTTGCATTACCTGAAACTTCAGCATGACTGTGCCAAACTGGGCATAAATTGCCCGGATGAGGCACTGCTTTGCGCCGAGCTGGATCAAGTGCTCGCCCAACACCCGGACGGCATCGTGAAACTCATCGTCACGCGCGGCGAGGGTGCGCGGGGCTACACGCCATCCGCTGGCGCAATAGCCACGCGCATCTGGGATTGCTCGCCTATGCCGGACTATCCGGCGGACTGGATGACGCGGGGCATCAAAGCGCACGTATGTAATTTGCGCCTGTCCGCGCAGCCTCGCTTGGCCTGTGTCAAACATCTCAATCGCCTGGAAAACGTGCTGGCAGCCGCCGAGTTGCATGGCGTGCAGGCCGCCGAGGGGTTGCTGCTGGATGCCGGGGGGCATCTGATCGAAGGCACGCGCAGCAACCTGTTTCTGGTGTTGCAAGGGCGGTTGTTTACGCCCGATTTGTCGCGCTGCGGCGTGGCGGGGATACAGCGCGGGCGGGTCATGGCATGGGCGTTGCAGCACGGCATACCGCTGCAAGTGCGCGATATTGCGCTGGAGGAGGCGTTGCAGGCCGATGAGTTTTTTATCGTCAATAGCATCATCGGGCTGTGGCCGATACGCGAGCTGGGGGAGCGCCATTGGAACCATTTTCCGCTAGCCACGCAAATTCGACTTGACCTTGAACAACAGGACGCATGATGCGGCGGCTATTTACCTTTGCAG
>SCPW01000104.1 GCA_004298605.1 Gallionella sp. | reverse complement strand
GTCAAAACCAAGCCGGAGAGAAGCTGAATAATGAGGATGAGGAGAGCGGCGCCACCAAAAAAATGGTGCCAATGCGATTGTTTAATTTTCATGAATCACCTGATGGCGTGCAGCAGCCCACATCTGATCTGGTAGATAACGAAGCCGGATAAAAAACTCTCAACCGGCAACCATCACCTGCTACTTGCCGGCTTTAACGCAACGGAATCCGACATAGTCTTTGGCGTCATCGGGGATACTGAGAAGCGAACTGAATACCGTGGCATAGTCTTTGTCCTCAAAAAACGACCCGCCCTTGAGGATGCTATAACGTTCATCCCAACTGGATGTCCACTCCCACACATTCCCGGCCATATCCATGACACCGTACGGGCTGTTCCCTTTTTCGCATGACCCTACCGCCGCGGGCTGTCCCTCGGTAGCGGTTTCACTGGTTATGCAAGCTATCTTGTTGAACTCGTTCCCCCAAGGGTAAACCCTGCCGTCGGTTCCCCGCGCGGCCTTTTCCCATTCCTGCTCCGTGGGGAGGCGCTTGTCGAGCGCTTCGCAATGGGCGTTGGCATCCATAAGGGAAACCATGGTCACGGGGAAATTGGCTTTTCCGGGCTCATATCGGTGATCCAAATTGAATTTGGCGTACTGCCTGTTGGTCACTTCGTACTTGTCGATCGAATAGGCAGGCAAGCTGATTTCCTTGGTCGCGCCCGGTTTTCCGAAGATAAATTTTCCGGCGGGTATGACTACCATTTCGTCATAATTTCTGGCCGTTTCCTTCTTTGTTGAAGGATTATCTGATGCTTCACTCGCTTTGGTAACCGACATTCCGGCGATTAGAATTGTCAAAAGCCCAAGAACAGCCTTATTCCCCATGAGTCGCTTTTTCATAATAAAATGAATCCCTTTAAGTGAGCATTCCCAGATTGCTAAGACCCAGATTGCTGAAATTTTTTATGGCGTTTTACGGTGCCCCCTGTCGTGCGCAAGTATGTTAACACACCCAAATTACGGGTTCAAAAGTATCTTTACAATAGGTGTATTTTCAATATGGGGAGCCTGAAGCGGCCAGAATATCAGTCTGGAACGACCGGATGCGCCCATCATGAAGATGGGCGACAATGACGCGGGTGTGGCACTCAACAAGGCACGCGGGGGTATGGTGATGCAATCCAAAAAACGTCGCTTTGGCTTGTCGGGCAAACTGGTGCTGGCCATTTTGGCCGTGGGTGCGATTCCGCTGGTGATAAGCCTTTCAGTGGCCTACTACAGGGGTAGCAACGAGCTTCAAAACGTAATCGGCGCGAGCTTCCAGGCGCTGGCCGAGGGCAGCGCCGCGAAGGTGGATGCGGAACTCCAGCGAATCATCACGGTTGATCGCATACTGGCGCAGCAGGCAGAGGACGATCCCAAAGTACGCGCAGAACTTTTGGGCGATCAATCCCGGGGCAAGAATTCACCCGTGGTTCAATTCGATTGGCCTCCCGCCGCGGAAACCGAGCCGGTTATAGATGCGCTCAAAGCATCCCGGGTGACGGGGTTGGAAGGAGTTTCATCACCTTCCGATGAGAGCGCAGCGGCCAAGGTGACCGGGCTATACCTGGACAGCGCGACCCAACAGCACACTCTCCATATATCGACGCCGATTCATGACGGTAAAGGAACTATCCCTATCGGTTGGTTGCAGCGTGATTACGACGTCAAAAAATTGTTCGACCCCATCATTTATCCGATCCGTTTCGGTGGCACCGGCCATGTGATGCTTATCAACAATTCTGGAGCGATCATCAGTTGCCCGATGCTGTTGACAGGAAGCCGCATCGAAGACCGGACGCTTCTTGCCAGTGTCACAAAAAATCGCGCGGGTTGGACTACCGCAGAAAATGACGGGCATGGCAGGGATGTGTTCTCCATTGCCGGTTACGCGCCTCTGGCTGGGGTGAATGCGCTTTTGCCGCCCGGTGAGTCATGGCACATGTTCGTCTGGCAAGATTCACGGGAAATCTTTGCTCCGGCAAAAAGCCTCCTTATTGGCGTGCTGCTTGCCGGACTGCTTTCCTTGGGGTTGCTGGCTGCCCTGAGCTACTATGCGAGCAGCCACATCGTAAAGCCGATCCAGAGACTGCGCCGTGAGGCGAGCCGCATCGCCGGTGGTGATCTGAGCCAGCCGTTGGCCATTCACACCGGCGATGAAATCGAGGAGCTTGCCGGCGAGCTTGATGAGATGAGAATTCAACTGCGCCAGCACATAAGCACACTGGAGGATAAAGTCGAGGAACGGACCCGCGAGCTAAAAGAGAACCAGGCCGAAAAAGATCGCGTTACGGAGCAACTCATTCAGGCCGAGAAGGTGGCGGCAATCGGCACGATGGCCAGTGGCATCGGCCACGAAATCAACAACCCTCTTTATGTCATCATGGGCAGGGCCGAGGCGATACGGGATGAAAAGGATGTTTCTGCGTGCAACGAGTATGCGCGGGATATCATCAAACAAACCAAACACATATCGGCCATCGTAAAAAACCTTTCGGGGTACATCCGACCTGCCAGCCAGCATGAACTGGAAGAAATCGACGTGAATGAAAAACTTGCTGAGGCACTTGCAATGGCGAAACTTTCATTGCTGGATGATCGGATTGATATCCGCCAAAACTTCGTACCCGTACCAAAAATATTTGCCAAGCACGAAGAGATACAACAAGTTTTTTTCAACGTTATTCGCAATGGCATCCAGGCTATGGCCGGGAATAAGGGAATTCTCGAAGTAACGACTACCCTTGAAGATAACCAGGTTTGTATACGCATCAAAGACACGGGAACGGGGATTCTGGCAGAGCACCTCGGAAAGATATTTGATCCATTTTTCACCACCAAAGGGCCGGATGAAGGTGAGGGCTTGGGCATGTTCATTGTGCGGAAGATTGTTACTAAGTACAATGGTTCCATCACGTTGGAAAGCCAAGTAGACAAAGGGACAACAGTGACCATTCGGTTCCCTGGCGTGGAACCCATCTAGCGGGAGGACTGCAAATGTTGCACAAAATATTGGTGGTGGATGATGACGATGAGGTTCGCAAAACAATCCGGCTCCAACTCAATGGCACTGGTTTGGAGGTCGTAGAGGCAGAAGACGGAAAGAAAGGTATCGAAGTTCTCGATGCCGAAAATGTGATCACCGTGGATGCTATCCTCTGCGATGTGCGTATGCCTAATGTCAACGGCGTCGAGGCTGTTGCATACTTCCGGCGCGAATATCCGCATATCCCGGTTATCGTGTTGACCGGTTATCCCGACGTCAAGCTTGCGGTGGATTTCATGAAAGAGGGTGTTTCTGAATATCTCGTCAAGCCGGTGGAGAAGGAAAAGCTGGTTGAAACGATTATGAAGGCGATCAGCCAGCGGACTTTCGTCGGGGGAGCCGAACCCAAAATGTAATTTGATCGGCGCTGTTCTCCATCGGCCCCAGCCGGTCTGCGAGCCTGCCAGTGGGGGCGGAGGCACAAGTAGGCGCATGAGGATAGTGCCGAGGTAGATGCAGCGATTGAAACAATTGAAACGGTATTGCATCTCGGCCAATTAAAGCGCGGTGACAGCGCCTTGTTTGCTGTCCCTTGACGCGGACGGTTCGCCGTTTCGGCTGCCCCGAAATACGCCAGCTCCTCTGAGGCCGCAGTCGTTTTGTCATCAGCGAGTGTCGCTCCCCCAAACTTTGGCTGGCCATAGTGCTATTCGCAATAGGCGTCCCCCGTTGCTGTTTTCGATGGCCGCAATGGGTGGCGCCTGTTTTTGAGAGCACCCTCGCTTGCCCGCCCGTTAATCATTCGCAGAAGTATTGGGGTAAATCACCCCGCTTTGCCATTGGTGTCAGTTGCCGGTCACGATGTTGTTCGCCGTCTGCGTGTGCTTGACAAACAGCGTTGCGGCTTAAAGGCTATTACGGTTATCATTAAAAGATATTAATCGGTAAAGCAAACAATGATCGAAGTCGAAAATTTAACCAAGGAATACGGCGAGTTCCGCGCCGTTGACAATATCAGCTTCACTGTTGAAAAAGGCGAAATTCTGGGTTTTCTTGGGCCTAACGGGGCGGGGAAGACCACGGTAATGCGCATCTTGACCTGCTTCTTTCCTCCCACAAAAGGGAAGGTCATGGTGGCCGGTTACAACTGTTTTGAGGACTCTTTAAATGTTCGCAAAAGGATAGGGTATCTCCCGCAGAGAGTCCCGCTTTATGAAGATATGAAAGTGAATGACTATCTTCGTTTTGTGGCGGCGATCAAGGGGACGCCCGGCAAAGAAGTCAATCGAAAAGCCGCCAAAGCCATGGATGACTGCGGCCTCAGCGAGGTTTCCAACAAGTTGATCAGCACGATTTCTGGTGGATACAGGCAACGAGTCGGCATCGCTCAGGCGTTGGTTAATGACCCCGAGGTTTTGATTCTCGATGAGCCCACGGTAGGGCTTGATCCCAAGCAGATCAAGGAAATCAGAAACCTGATCAAAGAATTGGCGGGCAAGCACACCGTTATTCTCAGCACCCATATTCTCCCGGAAGTCAGCATCCTCTGCGGCAGAGTGATCATTATCAACAAGGGAAAAGTAGTGGCGGAGGACAGGCCGGAGAATCTTGCCACCGAAAGCGCGCAGCGAATGCTGTTGCGCATCGGCGGTGATGCGCAGTTGATCGGGCAGGAACTCTCCCGTGTGGGCGGAGTTAAAGGGGTTGAAAGAGAGCAGGCATCGGGCGATGCCAATGTTTTTACTGTCGTGCTCGAAGACGAGAAACTGGGGAGGCAAGGCATCCAGGCCATGATTGAAAGAAACAGATTTGAGCTTGTGGAAATGCGCCTTCTCGAAGTTAGCCTGGAAGATATTTTTATCAAACTGGTCACGAAGGAGGAGGCATGAATATCAGAAATGTCAGCCTTATCCTGAATCGAGAGCTGAAATCCTATTTCAGCTCGCTCACGGTTTATATCGTGATCCTCATGTTTTTGCTGATGACGGGTTATTTTTTCTACAACCTGCTGGCCACCTTCTCGGTGGTGAGTTATCAGGCACAGACCGACCCCATGCTGGCCAAGCAATATCAGTTGTTGAATATCAATGAAACGGTAATCAGGCCGCTGTTCGGAAGTATCAGTATTATTTTGCTGCTGATGACGCCGCTGTTGACCATGAGACTCTTCGCCGAAGAAAAGAAAACTGGCACGATCGAGTTGCTTCTGACCTTCCCGATCAATGATGTTGATGTGGTGCTAGGCAAATATCTGGCCTGCCTCGTGGTATTGCTGACCATGGTGTTGCTGACGGCTACCTATCCCATTCTTCTTGTTGTTTTGGGAGAACCGGAAGTGGTGCCCATCGCAACAGGTTATTTAGGCCTTGTATTGCTGGGAGCCGCAGCCCTCTCTTTGGGGATTTTTACGTCGTCGCTGACAGAAAATCAAATTGTCTCCGCTTCTATGTCATTTGGCATGCTGTTCTTTTTCTGGTTAATCAGCTATTCCGTTCCGCTGGTATCTGCCGGGCTGGGCCAACTTCTCAGTTATCTTTCGATCAACGAGCACATAGAAAGCATGTCGAAGGGGGTCGTGGATTCGACGGACATTATTTACTACCTTTGTTTCATCGCGCTGTTCCTGTTTCTCACGCTCAGAAGCCTGGAAACGAAGAGGTGGAGATAATGAAATCCAAAAAATTATTTGCACCATTAGGTATTTCGTCTATTTCCTTGATGGCGGCGGGCGGGATTGCTTATGCGATAACCGGTGAAATGGGCAATCTGGCGGTGACGCTGCTTTGGCTGGGGCTGCTCGCGCTGCTGTTGTTTTTCTATATTTATTTCCCGGAAATCAGGGACTTTATCACCAAGCGTTCCACCAAGTACGCCTTCAATACGGCGATCATGAGCCTGGTGTTTTTATTGATCATCGGGCTGATCAGCGTCATGTCGATCAAATATAAGATGAGGGTCGATTTGACACAGAACAACCGCTACACCCTCTCTTCACAGACGATCAAAATATTGAAATCTCTGAAGGATGATGTCGAGGTCATTGCCTTCTATCGCAGCGACGAGCGGACGAGGCAGGCGATGTTCGACCTGTTGAGCGAATATGCCTACCATTCATCCAAGTTCAAATTTCGCTTTGTAGACCCGGACAGAAATCCGGCGGATACCGTGAAGTATGGAATTACCTCCTACCGGACGACTTTGTTAAAGTACGGCGACAAGCAAGAGATTGTCGGCACCGAGTCTGAAAACAAGCTCACCAATTCCCTGCTGAAGCTGATCAATAAAGAAATCAAGGTTTTCTATTTTGTCAGCGGGCACGGCGAAAAGCGTATCGATAGCAAGGAAGAAAATGGCTACGGCTATGTCAAAGAGGCGCTGGAGCGGGAAAACCATCAGGTGCGCGACTTGCTGTTAATCAGCGCGGAAAAGGTGCCGGATGATGCTGCCGTACTGGTGGTGAGCGGCCCCGAAACGGACTATCTGCAAGGTGAGCTGGACAAGATCACGGCCTTCGTCAAAAAAGGCGGGCGGGCGCTTTTTATGGTTGATCCCGGCGGCGCTCCAGGACTTATAAATTATCTGAGCGGGTTTGGTTTCGAACTCACGAACGATTTCATTATCGACAAATTGAGCCAGGTTTACGGTGCGAATTACCTTACGCCCGTCGTGGTGCAATATGACAAAAATCACCCTGTCACCCGTGATTTTGAGCTGGCCACTTTTTTCCCTATCGCACGTTCCGTTCATATCAAAGAAGAACCCGCCAAGGGAAGTTTCGATCTCGCCAAAACGAGCGACAAGAGTTGGACAGTGACCGGCAAACTGACCAAAGAAGATGAAGAATTTAACCCGGACAAACACGGGCGCGGACCGATCAGTGTAGTGGCGGTCACTGCGGTGGAAGTAAGCGCGGGGGACAATAAACCCAAAGCCGAAGAAGGGCCGGAAAGCATCAAAACATGGGGCAAGGTACTGGTCACGGGCGATTCGGACTTTGCCAGCAATAAATTCCTCAAGCTGGCGGGGAATAAGGATTTTATGCTGAATATGCTTAACTGGTTGGCCGAGGAAAATGTGTTGATATCGGTAAGGAAAAAAGAACCGGGTCTGACGCCGCTCATGCTGACCGCCGTTCAGGGCAAGATTGTATTTTGGCTTTCCGTCGTGATCGTGCCATCGCTGTTATTGGTGGCGGGTGTCGGGGTAACCGCCAGAAGAAGGCGGGGCGTGTGAACTTTACCAAGAAGACCCTCTTTTGGGTCATCGTGCTGATCGCGCTGGGCGGTACCTTCTTCTTCTTCGACAAGAAGGAAGAAGCGGTTAAACAGTTAAAAGAAGCAGATTTGAAACTGCTCCCGTTTGCCGTAAAGGATGTCCAGGAATTCTGGATTAAGAATATTAAAGAAAACCTTCAAATCAAGGTTGTCAGGGAGCAGAATGGATGGCAATTAGTCCAGCCATTAAGCGCAAAAGGGGATGCCAAAGCGATAGAAAAATTTTTGACCAATATCGTTACGGCCAGAAAAGATGCGGTTCTGTTCGACAAAGTTGAGCCTGCCAAGTTGGCCGAGTTGGGCTTGAGCGCGCCCGAGATCGAAATGGGTTTGAAGGCGGGTGGTATGGAACCCGTCATCATTTTCGGAGAAAAAGGACCCACCCATAACATCGCGTACATCATGTTCAAGGGCAAGCCGGAGGTGTACCGCGTGCATTCGGATCTCAAGAATGAAGCGAGCAAAGACGCCTACGCCTTGCGGGATAAAACCATTCTGGATTTCGACCCGGTCAAGATGAGGCGGCTCGAAATAGTAAGAAGTGGAATGAGCAAGGTGGTCGTCGAACAGAATCAGGGGAAATGGAACATGCTTGAGCCCGTACAGGGCAGGGCTTCCATGGAAAAGGTGCTCGAATATCTCTATACGGTAAAAAATGGGGAAATAAAGGCGTTTGCCGATGAAAACCCCACCGATCTTGCCCCATATGGGCTCTCCTCCCCGATGCTGCAATTGACCGTATATCAGGAGCAAAAAGAGACGCCGTATATACTCACCATCGGAGACAAGGACAGGGCAAAGCGGGCATACTTTGCCAGGGTTAACCAGGTGAAAAAAGTATTTGATGTCGAAGAGGATATGGTCAACACCCTCATCCTGAATATGGATAAATTGCTGGAGGCGGATGCCGGCACGTAAGTTTGATGATGCCCCATCTTTATTCAATGAAACCAAATCTATACCCCCATGAATATGCGCATAACAAAATAAGCATTATGGTTTTTGTGGTAATGCTGTTATCGCTATTCTCAGGTTGCTCGGACGATAAAGGGGCAAAGACATCCGAGAAAACGACAAAAGAAGAAAGGCCGCTGATTATAGGCATTGTCGGCCCCGAAACGGGTGAAGAGGCGAGCTACGGTACGAGTGTGGTAGAAGGCGCTCTAGCGGCTGCCAAACGCTTCAATGCGCAGGGTGGAATAGCGGGCAAAGAAATCAAAGTGCTCCATTTCGATGATAAAAGTAATATAGAAATGAGCGGCAAGATTGTGCAGGATCTTATCGCCCAGGGAGTGATCGCAATATTGGCGGCGCCTACAGGCTCGTCCACTTTTGCGCCCGTTCATCTGGTTAATGAGTCCAAAACAATATTTATCTCCGTTGGGTCGAGGAGGCATCTCAAGGGAAGCGGCCAGTATGTGTTTCGTGCGGCCGTTCCCGATGAACTGGCAACGGAGGATTTAATAAAACACGCAATCACAGACCTGGGATACGTGAATTATGTGTTGGTCACCGCTTCCGATAATGATTTTTCCCTGGATTTAAGCTCGATGTTCAAGAAAGCGCTCGATAAGTATCACGGGGCGATAAAAATAGAGGCCGACACTTATGATTCCTTTACGGGAGGCCACAACATAAAGGCGGTTATTGACAGGGTAAAGAAAAGCCCTGACACCTTGCATGGAGTGATTTTTACGGGAGGCGCCACCGAAGCTGCCCTGCTTGCCCAGGAACTGCGGAAAGCGGGATTAACCCTCCCTGTCATCGGCGGTGAAGAGCTTTTTTCGGAAGAATATTTGAAGGGCGGAGATGCCGTAAACGAAACCCTTTTGTATACAACTTTTTCCGCCGATAGCAAGTCATCCAAAATGGACGAGTTCATGAAAGATTATGGGAAAGCCAACCCCGACCGGTTTGCCGCTTTGGCCTATGATGCTTTCATGCTGGTTGCCGAAGCAATCAAGGAGTCGGGCTCGACTGACACCTCCAAGGTAAGGGAGGCATTAATCAACCGGAAGGATTGCGCTGGCGTAACGGGAAAGACAAGTTTCACCCCGGAAAACATGCCGATAAAACACCCCATTATCTGCAAAATAAAAAAAGGTGGAAGCGGGGAAAGCACTTTTGTATTAAAACAGTGACGCGGGTCGACTAATGAGTCGCCCCTGCAAAATTCGTTTTTGAATTACGCCCAACGTAGTTCATCCGCCAAGGTTATCGTACCGCCTGTAACAAAAATTCCCATGCGTTGAATCCACATGCGGCCACGAGCGCCACATGAAGCAGCTATGACCGATTGAGCCGGCACGACGGATTGTAACAGGCGCAAAAAAACTGCCGCTATGCCCAGACGGGCAATGGCGCGCAGCAGCCAGCGCAGATTGTAGCCGGCGGCGCAGCCGATGGTGTGCAACAGGTCGCCCAATGCGCCTTGCAGCCAACAGCGATCCATGCGGTTATCCGACTTCAAGTGCCCGATCGCGGGCTCGATGGCCTGCCGCCTGCGCAGCCAGCCCTTTTGCTGCGGGCTCATGCTCTTGATCTTGCCACGGTGGATAATCTGCTTGTCGGGGTTGTCTGCATCCACGCCGCGAAAGCCCAAGTCAACCACGACCTGCTTGAGCGTGGTGCCCACATCCCGCGTCAACTTCGCCGACTGTTGCAGGATCGCGTTCAGGGTATGGCCGTCGTAAGGGTTGCCGGGAAAGGTCTTTGCGCCCAGCATCAGCCCGCTCTTGTGCGCGACCACCACGGCGCTCTTGACGCCGAACTCGTAGGGTTTGCGCGCCTTGCCTTTGCCTATGCACTCCACCTCCGGCGCGTGCAGAGCGTACAGCTTGTTCTTGTCGTGCCGCTGCTGGGTGCGGATGCGCTCCGCGCGTTGCAGCAAGGTGGTTAAATCACCCGGCGCCTTGGGATGTTGCACCACAAATCCGGGAGCCTTGATCTTGCGCCCAACTTCGCGCATGACGATGCCCAGTATCGTGCGCTGGCGTTTGACCACCTTGCGCAAACGCTTGAACTGCTTCGCGTGCGCGTATCCGCCCGCGCGGCGGCGCAGTTCTTTGCCCTCCTTGGCGAAAGTCTGTTTGAGTTGGATTCCCGCGCGCTTGGCCGCAGCCACCACCTTGTGGCGCGCGATCTCCAACAAGCGGCTGTCCACCGGGTGCGCGATGGCTTTCTCCTGTACCGTCGTATCCACAATCACACGCTCGAATTCCGCGGGCTTGATCGCTTTGGCTGATACCGCCGTGTCGATGGTGGCTTTGAGCAGAAGCTCCATCCCATCTTCGCCGATGTCCCGCCGGAACCGCCCGATCTGCGTGGGGTCGCAGGGCTGCCTGTGCTCGTAATACTCCATGCCGCTGAAGAACTGCCACAACACGTTCTCGCTCCAGCGCGCGACGAGTTCCTCGTCGCTGAGGTTGTAGCTGTGCTTGAGATACACCAGGCTGACCATCAGGCGGATCGGCAATCTCGGTCGGCCGGCGGCGCTTTGGCCCGCGCCCACCACCACCTGCACAGATCCAAGCAAATCACTGCTTTCCAGAAGGTCGCCAGCGCGATTGGGGCGTTCGAACTTGGGGGACAGCAACGCTTCGATCTGCGCCCACGGCAACCGGGTTGCCAGCACCGCCAGCGGGTCGCGCAAGTTGATCATGGTGTCTATGCGGCTGCGGAAAAAGTCGGGTGTGTGCATCTTGAAATCCCTCAGAAATCATCTGCTCGAATAACGTTTCTTGAGGGATTTTGTGTACGTGTTTCAGCAAAAATCCCCACATCCATGCGGGCTGCGCTCGTATTGCAGGGACGACTCTTTAGCAGCCTGCACACCTCAACAGCAATACTTTTTGCGCTATATCCCGCAGCGAGTGCGGCTTGCTTCGCGTCATTGCTGGCTGCATAGGATTCAACGAAGCGCGTTTGCTTTGTACTCAATGGCATAATCATGATTAGCAACCTTTCAAAATGAGAATTTTGTCCGCGCATGGGCTGGGGGCGGTCTTTAGGCCGATAACCTCTCAAGATTTACCCCGCCCCGTCAGCCTTGATCTGCCGAATTTACACGGCGCAATTTTAAGCCATGCGCTCCTTGACTTGGCGTATCAGGTCGGGGCGTTCTTTACCATCCGCGCCGCGCGGTCCACAAGCGCAGCCCAGCCCATTGCCAGCCAGCAGGCAGTCGCCCAACTTGACGTGAATCACCATTGCATCAAACATATTCTCATCAAAGCTCTTGCCGCGTGTACGGCGTTTGCGATTAGTCGGCATGGTGTCATCCTCCCGCCGGACGGCCTACACCGTCCCGCAATGGTTCAAGGTCAAGATTAGGCGCCTTGAGCGCGGCACACATAGCAGCGCGGCTGTCCCGCTCGATGGTGGTGGCTGGGTTAGGGCGTAGCTGCCCGAAGCGGTCTGTTGTCACGGCTCCATGCTGGGTAACGGCTTCAAGCTGACCGAGGTTCGCGGCGATGTTGTCCGGCCAAGCGAAGGCATCGAGCAGATTATTAATGCCTGCCAGACGATCAGGCCGGTACTGATAATCATTGACCCCGCCGTATCCTTCGGAGTCGGGGAAAGCCGCGTCAACGATGCCGAGCAAGGGCTGGTGGAAGCCGCTAGGAGGCTGCGTAGGGCGTTAAATTGCTGCATCCGGTTACGCACCATTCCGGAAAACAAAACGCCCGAGATAAGGCTGTAGACCAATATGCTGGCCGTGGCGGTTCTGCCTTTGCCGATGGTGCGCGCATGGTTCACGTTCTCCAATCACTCACGCCAGATGAGTGGCGCGACGAAACCGGAACAGAGCTATTGACTGGCGAATCAGGCTTGCGCCTTGCGCGCCCCAAGATGAGTTACTGCGCGCCACAAGGCGATATTTTGATCCGGCGCAACGGCTACCGCTTCGAC
>SCPW01000103.1 GCA_004298605.1 Gallionella sp. | reverse complement strand
GTTTTTGCGGTGATAGATTCGAAAAAATATCCGGTAACCTTGATGGAGCGTGCGGTCGCCCTGGGGACGATGGGCTGGAGCTGCCCGACCTGCGCAGCCTTGGCGGATTGTCGAACGCGGCTTCCGGACAGCCATAAATTAAAGTTCTAAGGAGTTAAAAATGTTCACCCGATTGAAAAAGATTGCCGCAACACTATCCACTGCCTTGCTGCTGAATGTATGCGCGGGGAATGTTTTGGCCGAAGGCCACAGCCATTCGCATGGTGCGGGAGAACCGGCGCAGCTCACCCTCGATCATGGCCGGAAGTGGCCCACCGATGCCAACCTGCGCCAGGGTATGGAGCGTATCCGCGACGCGCTGGCAGCGGAACTTCCGGCGATCCATGCCGGCAAAATGACGGCGGGACAATATCGCGCGCTGGCGCAGAAGGTGAACGTGCAGACCGAATTCATGGTGAAAAACTGCAAACTGGACCAACAAGCGGATGCGATGCTGCATCTCGTGCTGGCCGATATCGTGGCCGGCGCTGATGCGATGGCGGGGCAGGGCGGCAGCAAAGCCCGCAAAGGCGCGGAGAAGATCGTTCACGCGCTGGAAACTTATGGCCGCTTTTTCGAACATTCCGGTTGGCGGGGTGTGAGCCACGCCCATTAGCAAGCCCCCGGAAATTCAGGGTTGTTTATTTGCCGGTTTTTTGGCGTATCCGCCGGAGTTGGCATTCATGGCTTCGATGGCTTCTTTCAGTGATGCGGCGGCGGCTTTCGGGTCTTTGTTGCCGACCGTCACTTCGCCGCTGCCGGGTGGTGGGGGCGCGGCTCCCGTTGCACCTTGGTCTGGCGGGTTGGGGGGCTGTTGTTGTACCTGAACCTTTTTGAGGGCATCGATTTGCGTTTGCAGTTCGGCGTTTTTTTCCTTGAGGGCCCAGATTTCGGCTTGAGACGTTCCGGCGTGCGATGCGGGTTGGATGGCATGTGAAGTTTCAGCGGCGGCGGGCGCGCCGTTTTCATGTTTTTTGGACGGGAAAATCTTCCAGGCGGCGAATCCGAGTAGCGCCAAAACCAGCAGGCCGGCCGCGCCGCCGATGGCCAGGCGTTTTCTGGAGGGCGCCGGGCTTATGTCCGGCGCATTTTCGGGCGCATCCGCGGGCGCAGCTTCCGGGCTTTCATTCTCGCCCGCATCCGGCGCAGGCGCTTTTTTGAAGCGCATGGCCACGGCAGCGAACCCCGCTTTCATCCGCGCGACCAGCCCGGGTTTATCCGGCGTTTCAGGTTCGACGGGCTCCGGTCCGGCAGGCTCCGGTCCGGCGGGTTTGTGCGGCACGCTGTTGTCTCCGGGGGCTTCCTGCGATTTTTCCGCGCTATCTCCGGCGTCGGAGCCGGTGCCGGTTTTTTTCTTCCAGAACATCAGGTTCATCGTGAAATTTATCTGAATGCGGTGGCGCAGCATATTGCGCCGGGCGGGCATCGTCAAATACACCCTCCGCCATTTGCGTGCGGCATAAAGCGCCCGCCTCACTCAAATATGACGCGGCAGGCCGCGCAGGGTAAAATCAGCGCCCGATCAGCCCCCCAGACCATCACCCATGTCCATACAGTGGTTTCCAGGCCATATGGCCTCGGCGCGCAAGGAAGCGGCCAGGACGATGGAATTTGTCGATGTCGTCATCGAAGTGCTGGATGCGCGCCTGCCGGAAGCAAGCTGCAATCCGATCATCGAGGAACTGCGCATGCACCGCCAGCGCCCTTGCCTGAAAATACTCAACAAAGCCGATCTCGCCGATCCCGCCGTCACACGGGACTGGCTCGGCTATTACAACCGGCAAGAGGGCGTCAAAGCGGTGGCGCTGAGCTGCAAAAGCGCCGCCGACGCCGCCAGGGTGCCCAAACTGTGCCAGCCGCTTGCACCGCATCGCAACAGCACCCTCAAGCCGCTGCGCATGATGATTATGGGCATCCCCAACGTCGGCAAATCCACGCTGATGAATATGCTGCTCAAACGCCGCGTCGCCAATGTGGGCGACGAACCCGCCGTGACCAAATCGCAGCAGTGCCACAAACTGAACGAACGCATGACACTCACCGATTCGCCCGGCCTGCTGTGGCCAAAGATCGAACAACCCGCCGACGGCCTGATGCTCGCCGCGATTCACGCCATCGGCCGCAATGCCGTCATCGAAGAAGAAGTCGCCGGGTTCCTGGCCGCCACCCTGCTGGCGCGCTATCCGGCGCAACTGGCCGAACGCTATGGCTTGGATGAGGCCGGTTTGGATAGTGCGGGCGCGCTCGAAGCCATCGCAAAAAAGCGCGGTTGCCTGCTTAAAGGCAGGGGCGGGGAGCCGGATCTGGAAAAAGCGTCGATGATACTGCTGACGGATTACCGCAGCGGCAAACTGGGGCGCATCAGCCTGGAAACGCCGGATTCGCGCGAGAAAATTGCAGGGGCGCGATTCATCGCACCCCCGCCGGATTAGATTCTTCGGGAAAATGCGTTTTCCGCAAGAAATGCCGCTGCAATCCATGGGCTAAATTCTGCGCCAGTTGCGCTTGCAGTTCGTTGATCGAAACGGTGATGCCCAGCTCGCAGGTTTGGGTGACGCGCAGCCCGGCATAGCCGCACGGGTTGATGTTGGCGAATGGGGTCAGATCCATATCCACGTTCAGCGCGAGGCCGTGATAGCAATAGCCGTTTTTGATTTTCAGGCCTAACGAGGCGATTTTGGCGCCGCCCACATACACGCCGGGCGCATCTTCGCGGCCCTGCGCGGCCACGCCGAATTCGCCGAG
>SCPW01000102.1 GCA_004298605.1 Gallionella sp. | reverse complement strand
CCCAGTTGCATCGCGAGATAGCGCACGCTGGCCTCCAGGCTGGCCTTGGCCATGCCCATCACGTTGTAGTGCGGCATGGTGCGCACGGCGCCGAGATAGGTCATGGTCAACAGGGCGGCGTTGCGGCCTTCCATCATCGGCAGCGCGGCCTTCGCCAGCGCCGGGAAGCTGTAGGCGCTGATGTCGTGGGCGATGCGGAATGCCTCGCGGCTGAAGCTGTCCAAGAACTCCCCATCCAGGGCTTCACGCGGTGCGTAGGCGATCGAGTGGACAAAGCCGTCGAATCCGTCCCAGCGCTTGCCCAGGTCGGCGAATAGCCGGTTGATTTCATCGTCGCTGCCGACGTCGCATTGGAAAACCAGGTCGCTGCCAAATTCCTTGGCCATGTCCTCCACGCGATCGCGGACGCGTTCGCCCTGGTAGGTGAACGCGAGCTCCGCGCCTTCGCGATGCATGGCTTGGGCGATGCCGTAGGCAATGGAGCGCGTGCTGATCATGCCGGTAATCAAAATTCGTTTGTTGGCCAGAAATCCCATGCTTTTCCTTTTATGAATGATTGGTCAAAAGTGCGCCGATTATAACTGCAAATGATGGCGCGCATTATCCTGATGCAATCGTATATAATCCCGCGCTGTTAAAATTTCAGGTTTCCCCATCCATGCTGGAAGTCAGCAATCTCGCTTGCAGTCGCGGTGACCATCGTTTGTTTTCCGGATTGAGCTTCACGCTGCATCCCGGGCAGATCATGCAAGTCCAGGGCGCGAACGGCAGCGGTAAAACCAGTTTGTTGCGTACGCTGTGCGGCTTCATGATGCCGGATGAGGGCGATATTGCCTGGTGCGGCGAGAGTATCCGGGATATGGGGGAGGATTATTATGCCGAGATGCTGTATCTCGGGCATTTGAACGCCATCAAGGATGAGTTGAGCGCGCTGGAGAATTTGCGCATCTCGGCGGGTCTTTCGGGGGTGGAGCTCGATGAAAAGGAGGCGCTGGGCGCCTTGCGGCGCATGGGTTTGCGCCGCCGCGAGATGCTGCCGACCAAAGTGCTCTCGCAAGGCCAGCGGCGGCGCGTGGCGCTGGCGCGTTTGCTGGTCAGCGACGCCAGGTTGTGGGTACTCGATGAACCATTGGCCGCGCTGGATGTCGGAGCCGTGACGTTAATTCAGGAGCTGGTTGCGGAACACCTGGCGCGGCAGGGGATGGTGATTTTTACCACGCATCAACCGCTGCAGGTGGCGGGGACGGAAATGCGCGGCTTGTCCCTGTCATGACGGCTCCTGTCATGACGGCTCCTGGCATGAAAGCCATGGCGGCATGAAAAAATCCTCGATGCTCGGTTTGCTGGTGCTGGTGATACGGCGCGATCTGGTGCTGGCGATGCGCCGCCGCGCGGATATGCTCACGACGCTGATTTTTTTTGTGATGGTTGTCAGCCTGTTTCCGTTGGGCGTCGGGCCGGAAATGGACATGTTGCGCAAGATGGCTGCGGGCGTGCTGTGGGTCGCCGCGCTGCTGTCTTCGATGCTGTCGCTGGGACGGTTGTTTTCGGCGGACTACCTGGATGGCACGCTGGAACAAATGATGCTGGCCCCGCAGTCATTGTCCGTGCTGGTGCTGGGCAAGATGGTGGCGCACTGGATGGTGTCCGGTTTGCCGCTGGTGCTGATGGCTCCGGTGCTGGGTTTGCAGTTCGATATGTCGGCGCAGGCGCTCGGTGTGTTGATCGCGGGGTTGCTGTTGGGGACGCCGGTGCTCAGCATGGTGGGCGCGATCGGCGCGGCGTTGACGCTGGGGCTGCGCGGTGGCGGTGTGCTGTTGTCGCTGCTGGTGTTGCCGCTGTGCATCCCGGTGCTGATTTTCGGCACGGGGGCGGTAGAGGCTTCGACGGCCGGATTGGGCGTCGCCTCGCACCTGTCTTTGCTGGGCGCTTTGCTGGTATTGGCGCTGGCGTTCACCCCGTGGGTGACCGCGCAGGCGTTACGTATTTCGATGGAGTAGAAATTGGCAATAAACTGGTTCAAATATTCAGCACCTTCCACCTTTTATGGCCTGGCCGGAAAATTGATCCCGTGGTTCGCGCTTTCCGCAGCGATCATGTTTGCGGTCGGATTGTATATCGGCTTCGTTGTCGCGCCGATGGATGCGCAGCAGGGCGAGTTTTACCGCATCGTTTTCATCCATGTGGCCTCTTCCATCCTGTCCATGTTCCTTTACCTGATCATGGCAGGTTATGCGGCGCTGGGATTAATTTTCAATACCCGCCTGTCGTCCATGATGGCCACCGCAATCGCGCCCACCGGCGCGCTGTTTGCCTTTATTTCGCTGTGGACCGGCGCGCTGTGGGGCAAGCCGATGTGGGGCGCATGGTGGGTGTGGGACGCGCGCCTGACTTCCGAATTGATCCTGTTGTTTTTGTATCTGGGTTTTATCGCGCTGCACGCCTCGATTGACGACCCGCGCCGCGCGGATCGCGCCAGCGCGTTGCTGGCGATCGTGGGGTCGGTGAATGTGCCGATCATTTATTTTTCGGTGAAATGGTGGAACACACTGCACCAGGGCTCGACCATCAAATTCAGCGGCACCAGCATGCACGTTGCGATGCAGCAGGCCATGTTTGTCACGCTGGTGGCCTGTTGGCTATATGCGATTGCGGTTGTGCTGGCGCGCGTGCGCAGCATCATCCTGGAACGCGAACGGCACACCAAGTGGATTGCCGAATTACCGGAGGTGAAATAATGGGTTTGGATATTTGGATGAGGGAAAACCCGCTTACTTACGTTTGGCTGGGTTCGTACGCCGTCGCGTTGCTCGTTTTCGTGATAGAGGTCGCGATGGTCGTGCATAAAAGAAAAATTACCTTGCGGCAGATTTGCCTGATGCGCAACACGGGAGATGAGGAAATAGCATGAAACCGCGCCAGAAAAGATTTGTGTTTATCGCTGTTGCCGTCGCCGCATTGGCGATGGCCGTCGGCCTGGTGCTGAACGCGCTGGAAAGCAACGTCAACTTGTATTTCACCCCGACCCAAGTGTTCAACAATGAAGCTCCGCATGGGCGCAGTTTCCGCATCGGCGGGGTGGTGCAGGAGGGGAGCGTCAAGCGCGCCAACGACGGCCTGACGGTCAATTTTGTGATAACGGATACGCACAAAAGCATTACGGTCGTATATAAGGGCATCCTGCCGGATTTGTTCAAGGAAGGTAAGGGCGTGGTCGCGCAGGGCAAGATGGAGGCGGATGGCATGATGCGCGCCGAAGAAGTGCTCGCCAAGCATGACGAGAATTACATGCCGCCGGAAGCTGCCGATGCCCTGAAGCAGGCTCAAAAAATTCAAGCCGCAAGCAACCCCGCAGCCGCCCCGGTTGCTCGATAATTTTATTGGAAGATACAGGTATGGTTCCGGAGATCGGTCATTTTGCTTTAATCGTCGCGTTGTTCCTGGCATTTTTACTCGGCACGCTGCCGATTATCGGCGCAGCCCGCAACAGTGCGGTGCTGATTGGCGTCGCGCGCCCGCTGGCGCATGGGCAGTTCGTGTTCATGACCATCGCGTTTGCCTGTTTGACTTACGCTTTTCTCGCCAATGATTTTTCCGTGCTGTATGTGGCGCAGCACTCCAACTCCCAATTGCCGGCCGAATACCGGGTTGCCGCCGTATGGGGCGGCCATGAAGGCTCACTGCTGTTATGGGCATTCATTTTGTCGCTGTGGACGGTCGCTGTGGCCATGTTCAGCAAGCATCTGCCCGAAGAAATGGTGGCGCGCGTGCTGGGTGTGATGGGCTTGGTCGCGGTAGGTTTTCTGTTGTTCATGCTGTTTACTTCCAGCCCTTTCGAGCGCTTGCTGCCCGCCGCCGCCGATGGGCGCGATCTCAATCCATTGCTGCAGGATCCCGGGCTGGTGCTTCATCCGCCCATGTTGTACATGGGCTATGTGGGTTTTTCCGTGGCCTTTGCCTTTGCCATCTCCGCACTGCTCGGCGGCCAGATGGATGCGGCCTGGGCGCGCTGGTCGCGACCGTGGACGACAGTGGCCTGGGTATTCATGACCGGCGGGGTCGCGCTGGGTAGCTGGTGGGCATACTATGAGCTCGGCTGGGGCGGCTGGTGGTTCTGGGATCCGGTGGAAAATGCATCTTTCATGCCCTGGCTGGTGGGAACGGCGCTGATGCACTCGCTGGCGGTGACGGAAAAGCGCGGCGCGTTCAAGAGCTGGACGCTGCTGCTGGCGATTGCGGCGTTTTCGCTGAGCTTGCTGGGAACATTCCTGGTGCGCTCCGGCGTGCTGACCTCGGTGCATGCATTCGCGACCGACCCCAAGCGCGGTATTTTCATTTTGTCTTTCCTGGTGATCGTGATCGGCGCGTCGCTGCTGCTGTTTGCCTGGCGTGCGCCCAAGATTGGTTTGGGCGGAAAGTTTGATTTGCTGTCGCGCGAGACGCTGTTGCTGTTCAACAATGTGCTGCTGTCGGTGGCCTCCGCTTCGGTGTTTATCGGCACGCTCTACCCCTTGTTCATGGACGCGCTCGGGTTCGGCAAACTGTCGGTCGGGCCGCCTTATTTTCAGGCGGTGTTCGTGCCGCTGATGGTGCCGATGGTGCTGATGATGGGGCTGGGGCCACTGGCGCGCTGGAAGCAGTTCGACCTGCCGGAACTGGCGTCGCGCGTGCGCTGGGCGCTTGGCAGTTCATTGCTGATCGCGTTGTTGTTGCCGCTGGTAATGGGCAAATGGACGGCGCTGGTTGCGCTGGGTCTGCTGCTGGCATTCTGGATTATCGCCACGGTGTTGCTCAGTTTGCGCGAGCGCCTGGCGGGGCGCGATAACTTCATGCGGCGCCTGCTCGGCCAGTCGTTGAGCTATTACGGCATGCAACTGGCGCACCTGGGGGTGGCCGTGTTCATCATCGGTGTGACGATGGTGAAGGGCTATGAAACCGAGCGCGATGTGCGCATGAATGTCGGCGACACGGTGCAGGCGGGCGGGTACGAATTCCGTTTCAACGGTGTGACAGAAGCGCAAGGCCCGAATTATGTGACCGCCAAGGGAAGCGTGTCGGTCAGCAAAAATGGCAAACCGGTCACCGAAATGTTCCCGGAAAAACGCCAGTACAACGCGTCCGGAATGCCGATGACCGAGGCGGCAATCGGCACCGGATTATTGGGTGATTTGTATGTGTCCCTGGGTGAACCGATACCGGGAAGCAATGGCGCATGGTCGGTGCGCGTCTACATCAAGCCTTTTGTGGATTGGATTTGGGGCGGGTGTTTCTTTATGGCGATAGGAGGTGTGCTGGCGATCAGCGACCGCCGTTATCGCATTCACCAGAAAACAGAAAACAAAAAACAGAAGGCGGGCTTGGCGGGTTCGGGGCAGGCAGCTTCGGCTAGATCGGGACAGACATCATGATGCGTTTCATACTTCCATTCGTAATTTTCGTGGTGCTGGCCGGGTTCCTGT
>SCPW01000101.1 GCA_004298605.1 Gallionella sp. | reverse complement strand
CAACTCCTCCCCCTTCAAGGGGGAGGCTGGGAGGGGGATGGGGTATGGCGATCAATGGGTTACGTTCTCACCCCATCCCCACCCTAACCCTCCCCTTGAAGGGGAGGGAATAAATCAGCGCTTCCTTAGATATGGTGGATACGCGCGCCGCGCTTTATCCACCCTACGATATTACGATACGTCTTATCGCATTATCTCAAATTGGTGAATTTATCGAGCACCCTCTGCGCCAAATCGGGCGCGAGACAATCCAGCTCGATGTTATCCGGCATGGAACGCAGCCAGGTGAGCTGGCGTTTCGCCAACTGCCGCGTGGCGATGATGCCGGTTTCCAGCAGTTGCGCCCCGGTGATTTCTCTTTCCATGAATTGCCAAGCCTGGCGGTAGCCGACGCAGCGCATCGAGGTCATGCCAGCGTGCAGCGGATATTTTTCGCGCAGCAGGCGCAGTTCGTCCAGCAGGCCGAGTTCCAGCATGGCCTTGAAGCGGGTGGCGATACGGGCATGCAATGCGGAACGGTCGGAGGGGACGAGGGCAATGGAGGTGACGCGGTAGGGGAGGCCATTCTCTCCCCTCTCCCACAGGGATTGAAGATTGCTTTTCTCGTTCGCTTCCTCTCCCGCTTGCGGGAGAGGATTGAGGAGAGGACTTTGGGAGAGGGGCAGGGGAGAGGGGGCTTTCTTGAGCAACGCGGACATGGGTTGCCCGGTGATGCGGTAAATTTCCATCGCGCGACCGATGCGCTGCGTGTCTGTCGGATGTAGGCGCGCGGCGGTTTCCGCATCCACTTCGGCGAGTTGCCGGTGCAAATGCTCGATGCCGTGTTGCGCGATTTCGGCGTCGAGCGCGGCGCGTATCTCGGGGTCGGCCTGCGGCAGGTCGCTGAGGCCTTCGCGCAGCGCCTTGAAATACAGCATGGTGCCGCCGACCAATAGCGGGATTTTGCCGCGTTGCGTGATGTCGTGCATCAGGCGCAGCGCATCGTGGCGGAACGCGGCGGCGGAGTAGGCTTCGGTGGGGGAGAGGATGTCGATCAGGTGGTGCGGCGCGCGGGCGAGGGTGGCGGCGTCCGGTTTGGCTGTGCCGATGTCCATGTCGCGGAACACCAGTGCCGAATCTACGCTGATGAGCTCCACCGGCAGGCGCTGCGCCAGCTCCACCGCGACGTTGGTCTTGCCGCTGGCGCTGGGGCCCATCAGGAAAATGGCGGGAGGTAGGGGTGTCATCTCGACTTATGCATCCCGAAAAAACCGATTGCCACAGAGGTAAACCGGTTTTCTCTGTGAGCTCTGTGATCTCTGTGGCTGAATTGTTTTTTCTTGTTCATGCCAGTTCCCTGTCGCGTGTCTCGCGCATCATGAATACAGCCAGCAAACTGATCGCCGCCGCAACGGAGATATAGCCGCCCACCCAGGCCAGGCCGCCGTGCAGCACCAGTTGTTGCGCGAGGTAGGGCGCGAGCGAAGCGCCGAGTATGCCGCCGAGATTGTAGGCCGCACCTGCGCCGGTGTAACGCACTGCGGTCGGAAATAATTCCGGCAACAGCGCCCCCATCGGGGCGAAGGTCGCACCCATCAGGAACAGCTCGATGGACAAGAAGGCGGTGATCTGCCACGGCGAACCGCTGCCCAGCATCGGGGCGAGCAGGAAGCCGGACAGCAATGCCGCGCTGCCCGCAACCAGCAACACCGGGCGGCGGCCATATCGGTCGCCCGCCCACGCGGAAAGCGGCGTGGCCGCCGCCATGAACAGTACGGCCACGCACAGCATGGACAGGAACTGCGGGCGCGGGATGCCGAGCGTGGCGACGCCGTAGCTCAACGCGAATACCGTGGAGATGTAGAACAGCGCATAGCACACCACGATGGACAGCGCGCCCAGCAACAAGGGCAGGGCGTGATGCGACAGCAGTTGCGCGAGCGGCAGTTTTACCGGCTGATGCGATTGTATGGCCTTGGCGAACACCGGCGTTTCCGCGAGCTTGAGCCGCACGTAAAGGCCGACGATCACCAGCGCCGCGCTGGCGAGGAACGGGATGCGCCAGCCCCACGCGCGGAACTGCGCATCGTCGAGCCACTGCGACAGCAGCAGGAAGCTCCCGACCGCAAACAGGAAGCCGACCGGCGGCCCCAGTTGCGGGAACATGCCAAACCAGCCGCGCTTGCCGGGGGGCGCATATTCCGCCGCCAGCAAGGCCGCGCCACCCCATTCGCCGCCGAGGCCGATGCCTTGGCCGAAGCGCAGCAGGCAGAGCAGGGCGGGCGCGGCCCAGCCGATCAGGTCGTGGCCGGGCAGCACGCCGATCAGCACAGTGGAAACGCCCATCACCAGCAGCGACGCGACCAGCGTTGTTTTCCGGCCGACCCGGTCGCCGAAATGCCCGAACAGCAACGCGCCGAGCGGGCGCGCGAGGAAGGCGATGCCGAATGTGAGGAACGCGTTTAACGCCTGCGCCGCC
>SCPW01000100.1 GCA_004298605.1 Gallionella sp. | reverse complement strand
GCTGGTGGAAGATGGGCAAGGAGAAGAAGCGGTATATGATTACGTCGAAAAACAGGCGCGCCGCTCCAACGGATATATCGCGGTGCAAAAGGCGCGGCAGCGGTTCAATCCGGTCACCTATCAGGAGCTGATCGATATCACGGGTATCTGGGTCGATGCGGCCTTGCAACTGAGCGGAAAAGACCTCAAGGTGATGGATCGCTTCGTGCGTTCGCAGCAGAAACTTTTCGAGAAAAGCGAAAGGGCTCAATGCTTCGTTGCGACAAAGTATGAACCGAAGGAATGGAGTATTTCATGAGCCATAATCTTACCCAACCAGAGGAAATCGATCATATTTTGATGGCAATGGCGGATCATGATATGGGGGTGGATATGCCAATTCCGGATGGGGCGCAGTTGAGTGGAAACATTCGAGATGCCGGGCGCTATGGGTTAGCCATGGCGCGCATTTTACGGCCATACGGCTTCTTAAAGAGACATTTTAGAAGTTTCAAGGTATCTGACCATCGCCTGCCTGGTGGCGCTAAAGCTGCCTTGGGCTTTATTCAAAAGACAGTCGGCCGAGGCCTGTAAATCGGGAGGAGAGAGCCGCAGGATTTCGCGGCATATCTGGAACAGCGCCTCCGCTCCCACATTGCCCGCGCTTCCTTTCAAGGTGTGGGCCAGTTCCTTGAGCGTCGCATATTCGCGCTTGAGCAGCGCCGCTTTCATGGCTTCGAGCAGTTGCTCTCCTTCCGAAATGAACCCCCGGATCACGCTATCCACGAAATTGTCGCTTCCTTCCCCCAGTAATTTCAGGTGGTGCAAGGTGTTTTCGTTGAGCAGGGGCGCGCCGGTGATTGCCGGCATGGAATGGCCGTTTTCGGGCTTCGCCGGATCGGCCGCCTTGTTGTTGTGAGTTGCGGTAAGCCGCGCAACGGTATCGAGCAAGGTATAAGCGTCAACGGGCTTGGTGAGAAATGCATCGACTCCGGCTTCCTCGCATTCGCGCCTCGCTTCGATTGTCGCGTTGGCTGTCAGGACGATGATCGGCATGCGGGGGCCGCTGGCGGTCATGCGGTAAATCTTTATCGTTTCCGGCCCCGCCAGGACGGGCATATGCATATCCATGATCGCCAGGTCGTACCGCTTGTTCTCCATCATGTCCAACGCCTGTTCGCCGTTCTCCACCAGGTCGACGATGTGCTCGGCGCGTTCCAGTATTTTTGAAATGATTTTGCGGTTTGTTTCGTTGTCCTCGGCGACCAGAATATTGAGCTTGTGCTTTTTCAGGTTATTCCGCTCGTAGTGTTCCACAAACGAAACGACATCATCGGTCACCGCCCGCGTTGACATCACGCTGTGGAGCGCGTTGAACAGGAGTGTCTTGTCAACCGGCGATTTCAGCACGCAGGAATACCCCATTTTGAGCAATTCCACCTCGCTGTCCCCGTTAAAATCGGGATCGATCAGGATCAGCGACACATCGTCCGGGGGATAGTCGACCCGTATATGGGCGGCGAAATCCCTGGCGTTCATTCCGAGAGCCTGCGGCATGCACAGGATGACCCGGCTTTGCTGCTTGCCGGGTGGCGTTTGCCCGAGGAGCGAGAAGAATTGCGCCAGGGATGCCGCATGGTCGAACCGCACCCCCCAATCCGACAGGTAATCCGCCACGGCGGCCTGTTCCCTGTCCGGCATTCCCGCGCAGAGCACACGCATCTGGCCCAGTGTCTGAAATTTGTTGAGAGCATGGCTTTCCGGCTGTTTCTCGAACGGGAGTTCGAACCAGAAAACGCTGCCTTTGCCTTCTTCGCTGTACAAGCCGATCTGGCCGCCCATGAACTGGACGAGTTGCTTTGAAATGGTGGTTCCCAGCCCGGTGCCGCCATACTTTCTCGTGATGCTCGCGTTTGCCTGCGTGAAGCTGTTGAAAATGGCCTGCTGCGACTCTTGCGGAATACCGATGCCGGTATCGACAACTTCAAACCTGAGGCGCGCCGTCGCGCTGTTCTGGACGAGCGTGTTTATCCGCAACTCCACCATGCCCTCTCGGGTGAATTTGATCGCGTTTCCGATCAGATTGATGATGACCTGCCGCAGATGCTGCGCGTCACCGCGCAGCAGAAAGCAGGTTTCGGGCGAAAAATGCGTGTGCAATTGCAGCCCTTTTTTTTCCGCCTGGGAGGAAAACATGTCCATGGTGTTGTTGATCAGGACGTGCAGGTCAAAGTCCACTGTTTCGGCAACGAGTTTCCCGCTTTCGATCCTGGAAAAATCCAGGACATTTTCGATCAGCTTGAGCAGGATATGCCCGGAGTTGCTCAGTGTCTTGGCAAGGTCTTTCTGCTCCGCATTCAGCGGGGTTTGCAGCATCAGGTCGCTCGCCCCGATAACGCCGTTCAGCGGGGTGCGCATTTCATGGCTCATGTTTGCCAGAAAATAGCTTTTCGCTTTGCTGGCTTCTTCGGCGTGCGTGATCGCCTGGTTCAGCCGCTCCAGCAGTTTGAATATGTACAGGGGGATCAGCAGCAGGGTGAGCAGCAGCCCGGTGGCAAGCGTGCCGTGCAACTGCCAGTAACCGTTGAACGCGATGACCGCAACGAACCCGAGCACGCTCAATACATGCGCTCTGGTGAGCGATTTGATGCCGTACCTGAGACCGTTGCCGACGATCACCCAAAGGTAAATGCCGTAAAAGAGCGTGCCGGTTTCCTCGGTCATCAACATTACAAACGTGACCGCGCCAATGTCGGCGACAATTGTCAGCCATTGCCTTTTTTCGGAGGGCTCCCGGCTGCGGAAAGCGATGACCATGAACAGGGCGGAAAAAACCAGGAAGCTGCCGGAAAAAATCAGGACAACTTCATCGACGGCGGAGTTGTCGTGGGCATTAAAGCCGGAAAACAGATGGGCAAAAATCGCTAACGTAAAAATGACCCTTAACAGGGCCTGCTCGCGCTCGTTGCTTTTCCGGAGATGCCGGAAAAAATTGCCCAGCATTCGCGTCATGTCGGTTTGTGTTCCGGAAGGGACTCCGCAAAGTCGGGGAGCTGGTGCCGGATAAGGCTTACCTTGCCGAATTGCGAGACAAATGCGTCCACGCAGTCCGGATCGAAATGCAGCCTCCTGTTTGCGGTCAGGTATGACAACCCCTCTTCGCTCGACCAGCTCTTTTTGTACGGGCGATGCGAAGTCAGCGCGTCATAGACATCGGCGACGGCGACGATGCGCGCCTCCAGCGGGATCGCGCTCCCTTTCATGCCATGCGGGTAACCGCTGCCATCGTATTTTTCGTGATGCCACAACGCGATTTCAGCCCCCAGGCTCAGGTACTTAGACGGGCTGTTCTGGAGAATCCGGAAGCCGATTTCAGGATGGGTTTTCATGATGTTGAATTCATCCATGGTCAGCTTGCCCGGCTTGAGCAGTATCTGGTCGGGTATGCCGATCTTGCCGATATCGTGCATGGGGGCCGCGATCTCGATCAGGTCGCATTTTTCCTCCGACAAGCCCAATGTTTCCGCTATCAGGCGTGAATACCTGGCCATTCTCACGATGTGGTTTCCGGTATCCTCATCGCGATATTCCCCGGCCTTTGCCAGCCTGAATAATGTTTCCTGTTCTCTCTGGCGGATCTGTTCGGTCGCTTCCTCTACCCGCTGCTCCAGGAATTGCGAGCGGTTCAGGATGATTTTTTGCTGTAGCCGGAGGGAAAGTATATTGCGGCACCGGACCATGCATTCATAGGGGTCTATGGGCTTGGTGATGAAATCGGTGGCACCCGCTTCCAGTACCTGATACCTGATGTTCCGGTCTTCCATGGATGTGACGACCACGATCGGTATGCCGTCGAGGGAATATATCCGCCGCATCTGCTGCACCACTTCCAGCCCCGTCATGCCGCTCATCATGTAGTCGACCATGATCATATCCGGTTGGTTCACCCTGACCCAGGCCATTGCGGTTACGGGGTCGGCAAAGGTTTTTACGATGATATTTTTCTGGATGCTTTGCACCACCTTGCCGAGTATGGCACGGCTGGTGAACTCATCGTCGATGACCACAACCAGCGGCATCGCGGTGTTCTCAAAGCTGTCATCTATCAATTCAAAGGGCATTATCCCCGCCTCCTAAAATAGCAGCCCCGTTTTTTCCCGTGCATGATTTCGTTTCTATCAGGCTTCGCCTGGCTTCATGCCGGTTTGGTTTGTACAGCCGGTGACGACCGGATCCCGCAGGATACGGCTGGTGTGAATGTTACATTCTTACCCCGCGCAACACCATCGCTTTCAGCGCGGCAAATGATTGTTCACTTGGGTAGTTGCGCCGGTCGATGGGTTATAATCGTCACCGCAAAATACAGTTCATCAGTCAATCTACGTACTTCCAGGCAGTTTCAAATTTAGGAGAGATTCATGCGTATAGGCATTCCTGCGGAAACGCGCGCAGGCGAAACCCGTGTCGCCGCGACACCGGAAACGGTGAAGAAAATGCTGGCTTCGGGACACACGGTCATGGTTCAAAACGGCGCGGGCGCGGGCGCGCATATCCCCGATGCGGAATTTCAGGCGGCGGGCGCAACCTTGGCCGATGCGGCCACGCTGTACGCGCAAGCGCAGATCGTGCTCAAGGTCAAAGCGCCCACCGCAGAAGAGCTGGCGCAACTGCCGCGCGATACCGCG
>SCPW01000010.1 GCA_004298605.1 Gallionella sp. | reverse complement strand
GGCAAGCCGGGCAACACCGAACAGGCCGCCGCGATGCTGCGCCAGCTTTCCGGGCGGGAGCACCAGGTATTCAGCGCGGTGGCAATCGCGATGGGCGAACACGTCGAAGTCGCGCTTTCCAGCTCCACGGTGCGCTTCGCACCGCTCGCCGAGGAGCGTATCCGCCGCTACCTGCTCACCCGCGAGTACAGCGACAAAGCCGGCGGCTACGCCATACAGGGGTACGCCGGCGCGTTCATCGAGCACATCTCCGGCAGCTATTCCGGCGTGATGGGTCTGCCGCTGTTTGAAACCGTCCGCTTGCTGCAACATTTCGATTATCCAACACCATGAGCGCAACCCTATGAGCGAAGAAATTCTCATCAACGTCACCCCGCAGGAAACACGCGTCGCCGTGATGCAACTCGGCGTGGTGCAGGATCTGTATGTCGAGCGCACCAGCAGTTGCGGCATCGTCAGCAATGTCTACCTCGGCAAGGTCAAGCGCGTATTGCCGGGCATGCAGTCCGCCTTTATCGACATCGGCCTGGAGCGCACGGCGTTCCTGCATGTCGCCGACATCTGGGAAAACAGTCACAGTGCCGATGCCGCCAAGCCGATCGAGAAAATACTTTTCGACGGCCAGACGCTGCTGGTGCAGGTCATCAAAGAACCCATCGGCACCAAGGGCGCGCGGCTTTCCACGCAAATCAGCATCGCCGGGCGTTTGTTGGTCTATCTGCCGCAGGAAACTCACATCGGCGTGTCGCAACGCATCGAAAGCGTGGAGCAGCGCGATGCACTGCGCGCCAGGCTGCAAGCCGTCTTGCCGCCGGAGCATCAGGGCGGCTACATCATCCGCACCGTCGCGGAAGCGGCAGCCAACCCGGATTTTCTGGCCGACATCGGCTACCTCGACAAACTGTGGAGCAACCTGCAAAACGCGGCGCAAACCGCCAGCGCGCCGCAATTGCTTTACCAGGAACTCAACATCAGCCTGCGCGTGCTGCGCGACTTCGTCGGCCAGGACACCACGCGCGTTTTGATCGATTCGCGCAGCACCCACCAGAAGATGCTGGAGTTTGCGCAGGCGTACAACCCCGGCGCAATTGATCGGCTGGAGCATTATCTGGGCGTGCGCCCGCTGTTCGACCTGTACGGTGTGGAAGAGGAAATCGAGAGCGCCCTGTCCAAGCGCGTCAACCTCAAATCCGGCGGCTATCTCATTATCGACCAGACCGAAGCACTGACCACCATAGATGTGAACACCGGCGGCTTTGTCGGGCTGCGCAATTTCGACGACACGATTTTCAAGACCAATCTGGAAGCCACGCAGGTCATCGCGCGGCAGCTCAGGCTGCGCAATCTGGGCGGCATCATCATCTGCGATTTTATCGACATGGACACCCAGGAACACCGCGATGCGGTGCTGGGGGAATTCAAAAAGGCGCTGGCGCGCGACCACACGCGCATCAGCGTGAACGGTTTTTCCTCGCTGG
>SCPW01000099.1 GCA_004298605.1 Gallionella sp. | reverse complement strand
CGAACAGGCAGTTTTGATTATCGGCGCCGGCCCCGGCGGAAGCGCGCTCCTCGACATATTTTCCAAGGAAGCCCAGATCAGGATCGCCGGCATCGTGGATACCAACCCCGATGCGCCGGCCATAAAGCTGGCGCATAAGCTGAATATCCAGGTGTATACGGACGTCGAGGCGGCGCTCGAAAAATCCGGGGACTGCATCGTTTTCAATATGACCCGCGATCAGAGCCTGGCCGAAGTGGCTGTCCGGCACGTGGGCGCGGGCAGGGTGATCGGAGGGCAGGAGGCCAAATTTTTCTGGCACATCATCACGCGCCTGCAGGCGGTGAAGATCGAGCTGCTGGATAACCAGACGCGCCTGCAGGCGGTCATCCACAATGTCCAGGAAGGCATTATCCTCATCGACCCCGATGGGATCATCGAAAATGCCAACCCCGCCACCTCCAGGATTTTTGGTTATACGCTGGATGAACTCATCGGCCACCACATCGAAATGTTGATGCCGAAAACGGGCGAAACCAAATATGAACCCTGCACGTGGGAAGAAATGATCAACGGGGAAAATAGCGTGGTCGGCCATTGCCGCGAAGTCGTCGCGATACACAGTGATGGCAGGCAGTTTCCGCTTGAAATTAATGTGGCCGGGATGGAACTGGAAGGGCTCAAACATTTTGTCGGGATAGTCCGCGACATAACCGAGAGGAAAATAGCCGAAGGAAAACTGACACAGATGGCGCTTTACGACCATCTGACAGGATTGCCGAACCGCACGAATTTTTTTGACAGGCTGGAATTTTCGCTATCCCATGCGCGGCGCAACCAATCCGTGCTGGCTCTGCTGTTTATCGACCTGGATGGTTTCAAAAAGATAAATGACACATTGGGTCATGCCATGGGAGACCGCCTGCTCAAAGAGGTGGCGCAGCGCCTGCGCGCCAATACCAGGGGATCCGATACCGTTGCCCGCATGGGGGGGGACGAGTTCACGGTCATCCTCAACAACCTCCAGGATATTGAGGACGCCACTTGCATAGCCGAAAAACTCATCAAAGCCATGAACCAGCCCATTGATCTCGACGGGAACACCTACAATATCGGGGCAAGCATTGGCATTGCCGCCTACCCCGATCATGCCGGGAACATGGATGAACTGATCAATGCGGCGGATAGCGCCATGTATCAGGCGAAGGCCAACGGAAAGAATAAATACGAGATAAGCAAAACCTGATAGCGCAAATTTCAATTCCACTACACTCGGCAGGCCGGGTTACGGCCCGCCAAACCTCGATTGCTTTTCGCGGCTATTATTCCAATTTCATTTCAAGGATAAAACAACCCCGCAGGGGCGTTTTCTCAAAGATTGTGCTGAATCTGGATGTAAAAAGCGCGCCCGGGGAGCGGCAGGTCGGAAGGCATGCCCACCGATTTCAAGGTGGGCTCCCTGGCGTCGCGGTCGAACAGGTTCGTCACCATGGCGCGCGCATCCCAATTGCCGGCAAATCTCTCGCGGCGCAAGGTCAAGTCTACCGTGGTGTAGTCGGGAATCTGGAGGGAGTGTACCGTATCGCCCGGCTCACGCATCCGGTCTGCCACGTGGTTGATCGTCGTGCCGAGCTGCCACAGCGGCGCGAAACGCCAGTCGGCGCGGGCGAACAAACGTCTATGCGGCGCGAGGCCGGCATCCTGGCCGGTGGCCGAATCCGTGGAATGCTGCAAGGAAAAATTGCCGGTCAGCCGCAGATTGTTTGTCGCATCCAGCGTGGCTTCCATTTCTAGGCCGCGCCCGGCCTGGTCGCCGGTATTTCGGTACGTCGAGCCGGTGATGGGCAGAATGATGTCGCGCATGCGGTAATGGAAAAAATTCAGGTTGGTTTGCAGTTTGGATGCGGGCTGCCAGGAAAACGCCAGTTCGTCGGTGGTGATGGTCTCCGGTTTGAGGTTGGCATTGCCGGCGGTCACCGGGTTGTTGATAGCGTATAGCTCGGAGAAGGAGGGGGCGCGGAAAGCGGTGCCATGCATGGCCTTGACCACGACGTTGTAGGCCGCATCCCACACCAGCGCGAGGCGGGGGTTGGTGGTGCCGCCGAAGTCAGAATAGCGGTCGTGCCGCACGCCAGCCGTCAGCGTCCAATCCCGCGCGAAGCTCCACTCATCTTGGGCGAACACGTAGGCCAGGTCGCGCTTGTGCGGCAGCATATAGACCAGGGTCGGATCGCCGGTTGCATCCCTCAGGCCGCCAGGCAGTGGGGCGAGCATCGCGTCATAGTTTTTGACTTCCCGGGTTTCATACAGATCTTCTACCCGGAACCCTGTGCCCATGCGGATACGATGATGCTCAAAGCCTGTATAGAAAGCAGAAATGCTGGCGTGGGTGTGCCGCTCGGAATGCCCGGGATTTCCGATCATCCCGTTTGGGAAGATGCCAAAGGGTAATGTGGTTCCGGCGGGGAACAGCGTATAGGCCGGATCGCCCGGTTTGTCCTTGACATCGTAATAACCGATAACTCCGGATACATCCCAACTGGACGCCCAATTGGTTTTTTCGTAGCTTATATCCAGATACAGCCTGGACGAAGGCGCGCGCGCGTTGGGGTCCAGGCTCCCGGCGACGCCGACGCCCATACCTAGTTCGCGTTGCTGGTAACCTGCCCGGAAACGCCACTGGTCGTAAGACAGGTCGGCGCGCGTATCGAGCGCCTTGCGCCCGGCATTGACCGGGCCAGGGGCGAGCGAAACATTTGTGGCAAAGATTGCATCCCAGGCAGATTGGGCGTCCTGCCGGATAATGCCCTTCTGGCCATCGGTATCACCCACGCCAAGATAGAAAGCGGCATCCAGCGCCCACAGCTTGC
>SCPW01000009.1 GCA_004298605.1 Gallionella sp. | reverse complement strand
TGAATCCGGCATGGCCGCCCGGTTTTTCGTCGCCCTTGAGCTTTTCCTGCTTGTCTTTGCGCCCGTGCTTGTCGCCGTCACCACCGGCCCACGATGGTTTGTCCGCAATTGCGGGGCTTGCGGCCAGTATTCCGGCGAGTGTAAAAGCGAGGGCGTATTTCTTTTGCACGATTATGCGTTTCATGTTTTTCTCCCGGTGGAAAGTTAACAATCTGCTACATAAAACCCATCCTACAAACACTGCAAGTTACAGCGGCTTGCCCACCTTCATGATGCTCTGGTCATCTTCGCTGGCCTTGATGGTGAAGCCGATGCGATCCATCAGTTTGAGCATGTTGTGGTTGCTGCCCAGCACTTCGCCTTCGATGGTTTTCAAGCCTTTGGAACGCGCCGCTTCCATCAGCGCGACCATGAGTTTTTGCCCCAGTCCCTTGCCCTGGAAGTCGTCCGCCACCACCAGCGCGAATTCGCAGGAACCGCCGTCCGGATTGATGGCGTAACGTGCGACGCCGAGCTCGGTTTCCTTGCCCTGGTCTGCGGCCACCGCGATCAGCGCCATTTCCCTGCTGTAGTCGATTTGGGTGAAACGCACCAGCATGGTTTCGGTGAGTTCATGCATGCTGCTCATGAAGCGGAAGTATTTGGATTCTTCCGATAATCCGCGCACGAATTCCTGCACCAGCCCGGCATCTTCCGGGCGGATCGGGCGGATGGTAATGTCGGTGCCGTCGGCGAGCTGCCACTGGCTGGCCAGATGGGCGGGGTAGGGATGGATCGCCATATGCGCGTAGCGGTCGGCGCCGGGCTGGCGGTATTCCACCACCACGCGCGCATCGGCCGCCAGTGCGCCGTTTTCATCGAGGATCAGCGGGTTGATGTCCATCTCTTTGAGCAAGGGCAGTTCGCAGGCCATTTCCGACACGCGCAGCAGCACATCTTCCAGCGCGTTCATATCGGCCGGGGGCATGTTGCGGAATGCGCCCAGCATTCTGGCGATGCGGGTGTCCCGGATCAGTTCTCTCGCCAGAAAGTTGTTCAACGGCGGCAGGGCGACGGCGCGGTCGCCCATGATCTCGACGGTCGTCCCTCCCGCGCCGAATGTGATCACCGGCCCGAACACCGGGTCGCTGGTCACGCCTATCATCAGCTCGCGGCCATTCGGCTTGACGATCATCGGTTCGATGGAAATGCCGTCCATGCGGGCGTTGGGGCGGTTGCGCTGGATGTTGTCGTGAATATGCTGGTAAGCGGCGCGCACCTCGTGGGCATTGTTCAGGTTGAGCAGCACGCCGCCGGCGTCGCTCTTGTGCGTGATGTCGTGCGAATTGACTTTCATCGCCACCGGGAAGCCCAGTTGCTGCGCGATCAGCAGCGCCTCGTTGGGCGAGTGGGCGACCATTGTTTTTGCGACGGGGATGTTGAAAGCCGACAGCAGGGCTTTGGATTCCATTTCCGTCAACACCTTGCGGTGCTCCTGCATGGCGCCCTCGATGATCAGCCGCGCGCTTTCCACATCGGGTTCGACGTGGTGCGAGAACGGGCCGGGCATTTGCATCAGCAGCTTCTGGTTGCGGTAGTAGGCGGACAGATGGGAGAACACTTCCACCGCCGGTTCCGGGGTGCGGAAGTGCGGTTTGTGCGCTTTGGCAAAGGCATTGCGCGCTTCGGCGACTTGTGTTTCACCCATCCAGCAGGTCAGCAACGGTTTGCTGTGATTATTGGAAAGCTCGATCAACGCCTGTGCCGATTCCAGCGGTTTGGTCATCGCCTGCGGCGTCAGAATGGCCAGCACGCCGTCTACGTTATCGTCTTCCAAACAAGCCTTTACGGCATGATGATAACGTTCTGCCTGAGCATCGCCGATGATGTCTACCGGGTTGCCATGCGGCCAATTTGGCGGCAGATGCCCGTTGAGATATTCGATCGTGGCATCGGACAAGGTGGC
>SCPW01000098.1 GCA_004298605.1 Gallionella sp. | reverse complement strand
CTCTGGGTTATGCCGGGCGGGTGAAAAGCCCCACCTACACCCTGCTTGAGCCATACCGCGCCGCCGGGCTGGATTTGCGCCACTTTGACCTGTACCGCTTGCACGATGAGGAAGAATGGGAAGCTGCCGGCTTCCGCGACGAATTCGATAGCCATAATATATTTTTCATCGAATGGCCGGAAAAAGCGCAGGGATTAATTCCGCCTGCCGATCTGCAAATCAATTTTGAAATTTTGCCGCAAGGCCGCGAGGCCGCCATTCAGGCCAACACGGCGATGGGACGCGAATGCTTGACACAATTGTAAAAATTGTTGCGCTGCTGCTCCTCTGCTGGCTGCCGCCATCCTATGCCGCCATCGCCATCAGCTCGGCGCGCATCTGGCCGGCGCAGGATTACACGCGCCTGACGCTCGAATCAAAACAGCCCATCCGCCACAACCTGTTTTCCGTCAACAACCCGGATCGGCTGGTCGTTGACCTGGAGGGAATCGAACTCGGCGACGCCCTCAACAATCTGACCAAGCTGATCGCCAACGATAATCCCCACATCAAAAGTGTGCGCGTGGGGCATTTCAAACCGGGCGTGGTGCGTCTCGTGCTCGACCTCAAGAGCGAGGTCAAACCGCAATTATTCGACCTCAAGCCGGTCGGCGAATATGGCTACCGCTTGGTGCTGGACGTGTATCCCGCCCAACCGGTTGATCCGCTGATGGCCTTGCTCAAGCAACCCGAAACGCTCAGCCCCGAAGCGGCCAGCGCGCCTGCCACAACGGAACAGGCGGCGCAAGAACCGCTTGCCGGAGGCAAAACGATGCCACCCCCGGAAACCGTCAAGAGCGAGAAGCCGCAACCCGCCACGACCACGACCACGACCACGACAACGACAACGACAACACTCAATGTACCCGAACTGCGCGCCCGCACACTGATTATCGCGATTGATGCGGGGCATGGCGGCGAAGACCCCGGCGCGCGCGGCAGCAACGGCTCCCGTGAAAAAGATGTGACACTGGCCATTGCGCACAAGATGAAAGCGTTAGTGGACGACACGCCGAACATGCGCGGCGTACTGATACGCGACGGCGATTATTTCATCCCGCTCGGCGGGCGGGTCGCCAAAGCGCGCAAAGTGAAAGCGGATTTGTTCATCTCCATCCACGCGGATGCCTTCATCAAACCGGACGCGCGCGGCTCTTCGGTATTCGCCTTATCGGAACACGGCGCGACCAGCACCGCAGCGCGCTGGCTGGCGAAAAAGGAAAACGAAGCCGACCTGATCGGCGGCGTCAATATCGCGGTGAAAGACCCCTATCTCGCGCGCACCCTGCTCGACCTGTCGCAGACCGCCACCATCAACGACAGCATGAAACTTGCCAAACATGTGCTGAACGAGCTGGGCGACATCAACGACCTGCATCGCGGCCAGGTCGAACAAGCCGGGTTCGCCGTGCTGAAATCGCCGGACATCCCATCCATCCTGGTCGAAACCGCCTTCATCAGCAACCCCAGCGAAGAGCGCCGCCTGAACGACGAGGATTACCAGATGAAGCTGGCCAACGCGATCTTGGGCGGCATCAAACGCTACTTCGCGCAGAATCCGGCATTGTCCAAGCCGAAGTTTGCCAAGGCGGAGTTTTAATGGACGCAGCGCGGTAGGATGGGTTGAGCAACGCGATACCCATCAGTTTCAAGTGCATGTTGGGTATCGCTACGCTCGACCCAACCTACGCCAAACTCATCTACTCGCTCAAAACACAATCTCGCATCACGCCGGAAACACCCCCGCACTCAAATAGCGATCCCCCCGGTCACAGACGATAAACGCGATGGTCGCGTTCTCGACCTGTTGCGAAATACGTAGCGCCACCGCCATTGCGCCGCCCGATGAAATGCCGCAGAAGATGCCTTCCTCGCGCGCCAGGCGGCGGGTCATTTCCTCCGCATCGCGCTGGCTCACATATTCCAGCCTGTCCACATTTTTGCCGTTGTAAATTTTCGGCAGATAGGCTTCAGGCCATTTGCGGATGCCGGGAATTTGCGCGCCCTCTTCCGGCTGCACGCCGATGATCTGAATGTTGGAGTTTTGTTCCTTGAAGAAGCGCGAGCAGCCCATGATGGTGCCGGTGGTACCCATGCTGCTGACGAAGTGGGTGAGCCTGCCGCCGGTGTCGCGCCAGATTTCCGGCGCGGTGCCTTCGTAATGCGCCAGCGGGTTATCGGGGTTAGCGAACTGGTCGAGGATGATGCCGCGGCCTGCGTCGCGCAGTTTTTCCGCCGTGTCGCGCGCCAGTTCCATGCTGCCTTCCTTCGGCGTCAGCAGCAGTTCCGCACCGTAGGCGCGCATGGTCTGGCGGCGCTCCACGCTCTGGTTGTCCGGCATCACCAAAATCATTTTGTAGCCGCGCACCGCCGCCGCCATCGCCAGCGCGATGCCGGTATTGCCGCTGGTCGCCTCGATCAGCGTATCGCCCGGTTTACCAAATAAGGCCAGCCCATAAAAATCTTTAGCGCTCAATAGCCGCTGACAAAAACCTGCCCTTCAAGCCAGCGAGAAGAGCACATCCAGTGATGTCAAACCCCTTCCTGATTAGCCACAAAGTTCAGCAGCCCCCTTCTCCCGCCTGCGGGAGAGGGGGGGGGAAACCCTTGCTTGGAGCCTACTGAATCTCGTGGCTAATCGGGAACCCCTTTGTCTCTTCGCACATATCCTGTACTCTCGCCCGCCGCCACAACGGCATACGCTGCCGAATTCCGCCAAACGGGCTGGCGCGTTCACCGACATAAACCACACCAACCCCCGCATCCAATAGCGCCCTCAAATGACGCCCAACCTGGCTAAGCGGGAAACCGCTACGCGCCCCACGCCGGTTTTTGCGCATAACATCCAGCCCCAGATACCGTGCAACCTGGCTTACCCCCACATCGTAGAATTCGATAAACCGCCCCACGCGGAAAAACAGCGCATCGTCCGGAAAGCGCCAGCGGAAATGGCGATACTGCGCCTTGACACACCGCAGCCCCTGCGGCGCGATAAACTTGCGCACCAGCCGCCAGCTTTCGGCCTCGAACTCGAAGTATTGCGCCAGATAATCAAACCGCTTCCAGATCGCCTGCCAGAGATTCCGGCTATTCGCCAGCTTGAAGTGCCCCAGATACGAGGATAAGGTAGCCGCCAACTGGTCCAGCACAACACGGTCGAAATGGTAGCAACGCACGCCAGCTATCTCGCTGACCAGTTTGCCTTCAAACCCGCGTAGCTTCTCCTTCAGGTGATTTACCACCCGGCACCGCACCAGCAGGTAATCGCGGCGCACGATGTAACCGAGGAAATTTACCCCGTTCGAAACCGGCGCAAGAAGTTGCCGGGGATTCAGTTCCAGACAAAGTTTATCGCGCAAGTAGGTTTCAATCCGCCCGCGCCATTCTGCGAGTTGTTCCGGGAAATTACTCAGCAGCACAAAATCGTCGCAATAGCGCAGATAGTGGCGGCAGCGCAGCTCATGCTTGACGAACTGATCGAGACCGTTGAGATAGACGTTGGCGAAAAATTGGCTGTTCAGGTTGCCGATCGGCAGACCCTTGCCGGGAGCCGCGCCGAACAGGGACTTGTGCGGCGCGATTTTATCCAGCAACCCGGGCGCGCCGCGCATCACATAGTCGCCGGTGCAATCGTGATACACCAGCAGGTGCGTCAGCCACAACGCATTGTCATCCTTGATTTTCGCGGCCAGTAGCCGGAACAGGATGTCTTTGTCGATGCTCATGAAGCAATTGACGTAGGGCGCAATAACCGGAGGGCATTGCGCCGGATGTTAGTCGGGATAACCCAACGACGCCACACCCCCACCCGCCCAGTCCAGCGGATAGACACCTTGCGCCACCAAGTGATGAAACGTCGAATACGGCCAATCCTGCACACATGCCACCAGCCCATGTTTCACCGGGTTGATATGCACATAATCCATATGCGCCCGGAAGTCCGCTTCGTCGCGAATCAGGTGTTCCCAATACCGGCGTTGCCAAATACCTCGTTCACCACGATTTGCCCGAACCTCGGATAGCCGTTCCGTCCGGGGTAATGCCTTGGAAACACCCATTTTGATCAAGCGCCAGCGGGTGGCAAAATCAGCGTCATCCAAGGGTAATTCGATGACGCAGTGAAGATGATCGGGCAAGACAACCCAACCATGAATCACAAAGGGATGACGTTGCCGGACCGAACGAACGGTGTCACGCAGCAAATCAATATGCCGGGTCAACAAGTCGTTGCCATTCCGTTGCAGCAGATTGACGGTGAAGAAATAGGTGCCGCCCGGGTGCCAGGCGCGTCGATAATCAGGCATCGTGAGAGTATTGCGGCTATTTACATACGGCGCAATGCCCTCCGGTTATTGCGCCCTACGCCTTACGCGGGTTCATGCTCTCTGTTCGTATGGCAGCAGAAAGTAATGCGAAGTTGACCCCGTTAACTCGTCACCGACGCCGCCGCGCGAGCCCCAAACCGGCCATGCCCAACCCCAGCAACAGCAACGTCGCCGGCTCCGGTACGACGGCGACATCGCCATCACGGACAGCCCAAGCGTAGAAATTAGTGAACTTTGTAAAGCCTTGGTAGCCATTGTCCATGCCGAAGAACCACGCTTGAGATATATGAATCTCTTTCTCCGTACCGGACCAGTAGGCGTTAGGCTGGATGTTGCTGAACTTGACCAAATCCGGGTCTGAACTGCTCAGGATGGATTCACCTGCCACGCCGCCCAACTCGCTATAGAACAGGTGGCCCATCTCGCTGCCGGTGCAGCCGTCGCCGCTGCCACACGGCCCGCTGAGATCCTGGTTCAACGCCGTCGGCAGACGCCAGTCGGTGTAGCCGCCGTAGCTGAGGTTGGCTGCCCAGGCGTTGGCGTCGGGCCAGGACATTAGACCGTCTCCAACGTAGCCGCTGGTCTGGGCGTAGTTGGCATCCGCCAGCCAGGTGAGGTTGCGGTCGTCGTCGTAGATCATGCCGCCGCCACGATTGATGAGGCTGGCCTGTGCCGCGCTGCTCAGCGCCAGCCCTGCCAACAGAACCCAAATTAGAGATTTCATTTTCAAGGTAATTCCCAAAGTGATTGTGCGGGCATCTGCCGCACCCGGTAGGAGCGTCCGCTTGCGGCGCGAACAGTCCACGTTTGCCGCAGCCGCAGCGGTTATTCGGCCCACAAGCGGGCCTCCTGCAAAAACGGTTGGTATTTGTTGCGGGAGATGCGTAAAGAATCCCGACAAACTGGGCTGTCGCCCGGAAAACCGCAGGGGGCTACCGCCCCCTGCGCACCGAAAAGGGTTGAAGCGCGAGGTGTTTCAACCCCGCGCCGAATTACCCACGCCGCCGCACCACGCCCGCCAACCCCAGCAGCCCCAAGCCCAGCAGCCACGTTGTCGCAGGCTCCGGGACTGCACCGGGAGGGGCGGCAACGACTTGTCCGGGGCGAACAGCCAAGGCGAACATAAGGTTGTCCTTAGTGCCGCCCGCGCCCTGGTAACCGAGCTTGGCATAGAAGTGCCACGCTTTGTTGGAATTCGGCGCGTACTCAGTACCGGACCAGTAGTCATCGGACTGAAAATTAGTGAAGGGGCCTGTGTTGGACAGACCCCAGCCCGGCTGTGGCCAACTGCCCGAGGTGTCGAAGTACGCCTTGTTGCCCAGTTCGTCGTAGAACAGGTGCGCCATCTCGCCAGTGGCAGTGTCGACGTTGTAGCCGCAGTCGGTGCCGCCGAAGCTCCAGTCGCACCCCAGCAAAAAGGTGTCGGTCACGGTGGGCAGACGCCAGTCGCTGTAGCCGCCGTAGACCAGATTTTCCGCCCATGCTTTGGCATCGGCCCAATTCATCAGGCCATCGGCATCATAGCCCGAGGTCTTGGCATAGTTGGCGTCTTTGAGCCAAGTGATATTGAGGTCATTGTCGTAGATCATCCCGCCGCCCTGATCGATCAGGGCGGCGGTGGCGGTGGCGGCGGATAACAGGCCTGCGCTGAAAGCAATTGCAACAAACAGGGTTCGTGTGGTTTTATTTTTCATTCATTGCTCCGGAGTTGGGTTAATTTTCTTGATGCCAAGCTTGTGCCCCGCATCTGCAACAGTTAAAGCAATAAGCAGGCCACTCCACCACAGATACACAATAACAGATTGATCTATATTGGTTTTATTAACAACAGAGAGAGAGAGAGAGAGAGAGAGAGAGAGAGAGAGAGAGAGAGAGAGAGAGAAAAAAAAGT
>SCPW01000097.1 GCA_004298605.1 Gallionella sp. | reverse complement strand
CATTTGCGCCAGCAAGTGAACCCCGGCGTGTTCGCGGTAGAGCGCTTCCACTTCGCCCGGAGAAACCGCAAAGGGCGGACCCGGCATTTCCGCCTGGGGGTAGTCGAGCGTGATGAGCAGAATTTTCGTTGCGGGCGGTAGAATGTGTATCAAGTGGCGGGCATAGCGTTCGCGCATTTCGGGCGGGAGCGCGATCAGCGCCGCGCGGTCGTACACTGCGCCCACATCCGCCAGATCATCCCTGCACAGATCAAAAAAATCGCCGCACAGGATGCAAATTCCATCCGCTTCGTAGCGCTCGAATTTTCTGCTGGTAGAACGATGCGGGGTATAGCCGTTTTCCTCGAAGAACGCTTGTGCCGCGATGGCGCTCAGCTCTACCCCCAGCACCCGATGCCCCCGCCCGCAGAGCCAGAGCATGTCGTGGCTTTTGCCGCACAGCGGCACGAACGCCACGCTGCCGTGGGCGGGATGCAGTTTCTGCCAGTGCTGGCGCAAATAAGGATTGACCTCGCCCTGGTGAAAACCGGTTTCTTCCCGTTCCCAACGCTCCAGCCAGAAATCTTTTTTCATCTTCCGCCTCTAAAAATTCGGGGTTCGCCGCCGACGTTTACCGCGCCATGCCGCGCATGTCGTTGGTATAGAACCTGAAGTTGTTCCGCCCGCCTTTTTTGGCGTGGTACATGGCGATATCGGCATTGATGAGCAGCAGCTTTTCGTCGTCGGCGTGTTCCGGGTAGGCGGCGATTCCGATGCTTGATGAGATGTGCAGGCTATGGCCGGCAATGTCGAATGTCTGGTTGAGGGCGTGCAGGATTTTTTTGGCGACCACCGTGGCGTCCTGCTCCTGTTCGATGGCCGGCAACAATACGACGAACTCGTCACCGCCGATGCGCGCCACGGTATCCGAGGCGCGCACGGAATTGAGCAGGCGGTCCGCCACTTCTTTCAGTAGCAGGTCGCCGATGTCGTGGCCGAACGTGTCGTTGACCGGCTTAAACTTGTCCAGATCAAGGAACATGACCGCCAGCATCCCCTTGTCGCGGCGGGTCTGTGCCAGCGCCTGGTGCATGCGATCGGTGAGCAGAGCGCGGTTTGGCAGGCCGGTGAGCACGTCGTAATGCGCCAGGTGGCGCACGCGTTCCTCGGTGGCCTTGCGTTCGGTGATGTTGGTGTGCGTGCCGATCATACGCAGCGCTTGGCCGTTGTCGTCGCGGCTGACCACCATGCCGCGGGCGAGCACCCATTTGATGCTTCCGTCCTTGCAGCGGATGCGGTGCTCGTTGCTGTAGCTCGCCGTCCTGCCCTCCAGGCAAGCATGAACATCCGCCGCCACCAGAGCCCTGTCATCCGGGTGGATGCGCTGCTGCCAGGCCTCTGTGTTGGCCGCGATGTCCTCGTCGCCGAAGCCGTGCATCTCCTTGTAGTGCCTGGAAAACTCGGCTTTGTCAGCCGGCACGTTCCAGTCCCACACCCCATCGCCGGCGCCTTCCAGCGCAAATTTCCAGCGCTCCTCGCTCTCGCGCAGCGCTTTCGACGTGCGGATAAAGCGGAATGCAACCACGCTGACAAAGGCCAGCAGCATGACAGTAATAGCCAGGCTGAGATAAAGCCAAATCAGGTTGTTCGCCATCCCGTTATTGCTTTCACAATTTTG
>SCPW01000096.1 GCA_004298605.1 Gallionella sp. | reverse complement strand
AGAGAGCGAGGGCATCCAGCGCCAGGGGCTGATGCTGTCGACGCTGATGAAGCTGAAGCAGATTTGCAATCATCCGGCGCAGTTTCTGCAGGACGACAGCCCGTTCGATCCGAACCGTTCGCACAAGCTGGAACGGCTGACCGACATGCTGGGGGACGTGCTGGCCGAGGGCGAAAGCGCCCTGATCTTCACCCAGTTCACCGAGATCGGCGCGCGGCTGGAGCGGCATTGCAAGACGCACCTGGATTGCCAGACCTACTATCTGCACGGCGGCACCTCGCGTTTGAAGCGGGAGCAGATGATTGCCCGTTTCCAGGATCCGGAGACGCCGCCGGCGATATTCGTGTTGTCGCTCAAGGCCGGCGGTGTCGGCATCACCCTGACCCGCGCCAACCATGTGTTTCATTTCGACCGCTGGTGGAACCCGGCGGTGGAGGATCAGGCCACCGACCGCGCCTTCCGCATCGGCCAGACCCGCAACGTGTTCGTGCACAAATTCCTGACCCTGGGCACGCTGGAGGAGCGCATTGACCAGATGATCGAGGACAAGAAGAAGGTGGCGGGGGCGATCGTCGGCAGCGACGAATCCTGGCTGGCGCAGCTCGACAACGAGGCGTTCAGGAAGCTGATTGCCTTGAACCGGGCGACGGTTTTGGACGATTAAAAATTGTCCGGCTTGCGCCAAAAATTTCCGGTATCGGACGATTGTGCTGGGGTTTTCGCAAAGCTTCAAACCGGACTATGTGGTTTTCAACGTTTTTTATTTCTCAACTTCGTGATTTCTGTAGCGGTACGAAGGCCAAGTATTCCATCCGGAACTATTCCATTCGCTTGCTGGAATTTTTTAACCGCTTCAATGGTGGCGGGTCCATAGGTTCCGTCGGTATAACCTTCAAAATAGCCTTCTTCCTTTAATATTTGCTGGATCACTAATACCGAAGCCCCATGGCTTCCCGGGTACACCGAGAGAGACTCACTCCCAACACCCTGATTTTCAGCATCCGGTGCTTCCTGTGTGCTCGTTATGCCGGTTTCGGTATTCGTCGTAGGTGAGCCAGAAAAGAGAAAATACGAGGCGCCGACTAAGGTTATCGCTAGCGCTGAGGCAACGCTGGCCCATACGTATTTTTTGGTAGATAGCCAAGTCATACGAGGCTTGACGGAAGTATCGGGTTTTGGATCTGCAGATTGCCTGACAGATGGCGTCGCCGGAGTCTGTAGAATTCCTCTGATATCCTTGAGTAGTTGCTCGAATTGCGATGAAGGGTGCTTTTGTTGCCAATCCGTCAACTCGGCGGCTTGAATACTGCGAAATCCAATGGGAGGTTCGACGGTATCCAAAAGAATTGGAACCAAGACGCCACGTTTTTTTCCTTCATCCGCTTACTCAGCAACCCAATTGGAATGAACGGACTCGTTCGACCAAGCGACTATTACACATTTCGCTTCTGCGAGAGCTCGTCCAATATAGCTGCGCCAACTCTGCCCAGCCGGGATACGCCGGTCCCAAAAGACCGACCATCCCTGATTTTCCAGGACATGAACCAGAGGTTCAACACGTGCTTCATCTTCCCGTGCGTAACTTATGAAAATGTCGGTCACTGCATTTCCCTCCACTGCTGAGCACTGATCAGTTGTTTAGAAAGCGGCGATTCTAGTTATTTGTTTGGCGCCGAGACTAGCGATGATACGGAAAATATCAGAATAAGCAAAAATTTGCAGTTTCGTGACTTGGGTCGGGTTAACTTGTGTTAAAGGGGCCAATGGCAACACCCCAAGCCAGGGCCGGAAAATAATCATGGATTTATCAAAAGCAATGGGCAGGCCTTATTGATATATGTAAATTGGATTTTTAATAAGGCCTGGCGGAGTACCGCATAACTCGTCCTACGGACTTTTCGCACCCATTTATTGATAGAGTAGGAGCAAGCTCATATAAGGCCGGATATGAAAATCCATGTCCGGCCTTGCCACCTGATGATGAATCCAGCCTATTCGCCAAAGGCTAATATGAAGGGATATCGCGGTAACGCGGTTGTTCAGACCTTCTTCAAGAAGCAGGCTTTCAACATGAAATTGCCTGCATCCATCCTGCAATCGACTTCGTGGTCGCCGCCGCTGACCAGCCGGATACTTTTGACCTTGGTTCCCTGCTTGAGCGTGATCGACGAACCTTTCACTTTCAGATCCTTGATGAGCACCACGGCATCGCCGTCGGCCAGCGCGTTGCCGTTGGCATCCCGGACCGTGGTTTCCGTTTCGCCGTCGGCGACAGCGGCCTGTTGCGGCCACTCGTAGCCGCAATCGGCGCAAACGTAGTTATCGCCATCCGGGTAGGTGTTTTCCAGGGAACATTGGGGGCAAGTCGGGATTGTAGACATGATTCCTCTCGCTTCGCTAGATTATTGGGGCGCGCATTATAGGCGTGCCGGTAGCGGTTTGGGCATGGGATGGCGCGCAAAGGCGAAATTGGCGGAGGAAAACGAAACCCATCCTGATGCCCTACGCGGCGTTATTCTTTTCCAGCCATTCCCCAAAGTCGGGAACAGGCAGTTTCTTCCGCACATAGGACAGGAACATGTCTTTGGCGATGTTTCCTTTCCTTTTCAACAAGATATTCTGAGTGGCTTGATCGTGCGAGTTATAGAATTCTTCCCATAATACCGATATTTGTCCCTCATCCAGCGTCGCCAAATATTCTCTGGCCCGTTCCCTACCGTATTCCTTATATTGTCCGGCAAGCGCTTCCATCCGTTTTTTGCTTCTTTCCTCTTCCTGCTTGCGCTTGGCTTCCGCCGCCGCCTGCTCCCGCTTTTCCGCCTCCTCGTCCCTGAATCCCTTGCGAATGCCTTGCACCACAAACCCGGCCAGGTTTTTCACGGTATTTTCCCGATTTTTCCTTTCGGAATAATCCAAAACCTGCTGGATTCTTTTCCCATCGTATCCTTGTATGAGTTCCCGCGCCGTATCCGCATGAACCCCCACGGATAACAGCCTGGAAAAGTTTTCATCCGTTTCCAATGGCGGATTGGCTGCGCGGATATCGGTGGGTATGTCCTTGGCTTCGGGAACGGTTTCATTTGGCTTGGTCCCTGCCTTCGGCGCGAAGATAAAGGTCAGATGGGTGACGTTGCGTCCGGTCTTGCGCTGGGTATAGCTGACGGTCAGGTCCGAATGTTCATTGATTTGGGCTACAGCAGGCTCTATGACCCGTTTCTTGAAATCCTTGATGGCGGGATATTTGTCGCCGATCTGCAACGTGGTACGTAACCACGCAATCTCCATTTCGCGTTTCTGTTTATCTCTCCACTGCGAGAGCAATTCGTAAATCCGTATGGCGTAGGCACTGTCCATCCTGGCGACTGCCTTCAATTGGTATTTGGTGAATTGCTCGGTAAGCCTGCTGAGGTAGGGCAGCATATCCTTGTTGAAGCGCAGGCAAACCCGCCCTTCATCTTCCACGTACATGATGCTCTGCACCCATCCACACACCAGGGTTTGTGTGCGGCGTTTTTTGCTGTTGGTTTCCTTTTCAATGCGGACTTCGCGGCGCTTGAGTCGCAATGCGGCTTCCTTCAGGTCGCGGTAGGCTGTTTTCTCGTCGGTTTCCGAGAGTACCGCGAGATCCTTCGCGGACACGGAATACATGACTTCATCCGTGATGGTCTCATTGCGGCGCACCTGACTGACACAAGCCAGGATGATGCGTTGCTCGATTACGCTGAGGCGGTAACTGGCTTCCACCAGGCTATTGGATTTGTAAATCAGGGCTTGTTCTAACGCCGGCATTTGATTGTCTCCATGAAAAAGGGACATTATATACGTAGTCCTTAAAGATACTATGTATTTTTGTCCCTGTTCACCGTCAATCCGTCCCTTTAATGACCGTCAATCCGTCCCTTAATGGCCCAAGTTG
>SCPW01000095.1 GCA_004298605.1 Gallionella sp. | reverse complement strand
GCGCGGAATCGACTATGCCGCCGTGGCTGTCGTGCATACCGGGCTGGCGCGCGATGCGGTGGGACATCCGCTGGATGGCACCGGATTCTTGGCGCCAAAGAAGGAAAGCGCAGCCCTGACAGGTAATCTGTGGATGAGCACCCTGTTCCCGGATCGGGCGCCTCCAGGAAAGGTACTGCTGACTTCCTATCTGGGCGGCGCGCGCGCCCCCCATGTGGCAGACTGGAACGACAAGCGCCTCGTGGGCGAGGCGCTTGGAACATTGCGACCGCTGATCGACTTGAAAGCCGATCCCGAGATGGTGCGCATCGACCGGCACCGCGAGGCGCTGCCGCTGTATCACGGTGCCTACCAAGCGCGAATGCAGGCCATCGCGGTGCGCCTGCAACATATTTCTGGGCTCCACCTCGAGGCCAACTACAAGGGCGGGGTGTCGGTACGCGACCGCCTTGCCTGCGGCCATGCCGTGGCAAACCGTATTTTGGGAGCGCGGCACTGGCCATCTGTCGAGCGCAAGAAGCGCGAAGAAACCGGGAGGCTTGGCACGAAAGCCGTGTGTCCCATCGAGTGCAATTGAATGAGAATTTGTCAACCGGCCACCGCGCTCAATGACCAGCCGCGATGACTTGAGGTCATCAAATAGATTTTGAATGCGTAAAGCTATTTGATGATGCCACTAGCTGTAGTAAAATTGCACAGTTGAGCAGGACGAAAAATGATAGCCGATGGTTGGCTTTATCACCGTGCTCACCCGAAGATACTGTAATGCCGCGATATTGACCCACAGGAGAAAAAAGTGAAGGTGTTAAGAATTATTTTTATGGTACTGGCGCTTATCTCGCTTCAGGCTCATGCCAAAGACGAGCGCAAACCGGCAGCGAAAGAAAAGGGCGGCGCAAGCATGGCGGCCGGTACTGTTTTCAAGGACTGCTCCGACTGCCCGGAAATGGTGGTGATTCCTGCGGGTAGTTTCGATATGGGCTCGAACAGCGAGCCAAACGAAATGCCCGTACACCAAGTCACCATCAAAAAAGCATTCGCGATGGGCAAGACCGAAGTAACGCAAGGGCAATGGAAAGCGTTAATGGATAACAACAATCCCAGCAAATTTAACACCTGCGGCGACAATTGCCCGGTAGAGCAAGTGAGCTGGGACGACGCGCAGATATTCATCGAGAAGCTCAATGCCAAGACCGGCAAAAAATACCGCCTGCCGAGCGAAGCGGAATGGGAATACGCCTGCCGCGCAGGTGGAAAGCATGAATACTGCGGCAGCGACAATCTGGACAGCATCGCCTGGTTCGGCGGGCTGGCGCAACCGGCTGGCAATAGCGGCAAATCGACCAACCCGGTGGCCACCAAGCAGGCCAATGCGTTTGGCCTGTACGACATGAGCGGCAACGTATGGGAATGGGTGGAGGATGTCTATCATCCCAACTACAACGATGCTCCGGCGGATGGCAGTGCGAGACAAGGTGATAGCGTGCTGCGCGTGCCTCGCGGCGGCTCCTGGAGTTTTCTTCAGCGTGCGGCCAAACGTAGCGGGAGCGAGTCTGATTTCCGTTATGGCACCATCGGCCTTCGTCTCGCAAGGACGCTTCCGTAATACTGCAACTTAAGAGCGCCTCAAGAAAACGGGTTTGTCATTCCGGCTAGGGTCGGTGTGATA
>SCPW01000094.1 GCA_004298605.1 Gallionella sp. | reverse complement strand
ATGAGGATTGCAGCGTGATTCGCCTGCATCGCTCTTACCGCTGTTCTTACCGCATTACATTGCTTGACGTAAAAAAGCCGCCGGGCTGTCTCTAGCGGCGGCGGTTTTGTCGGCCTTTATGGACTCGGAAAACTCAAGGTGATCCAGCTTTTTCCGCGCTGGGCGAGCGCGTAATAGTCGATGTGCTGCCCGGCGACGAATAGCATTGCTCCAAAGTTGCTTTGCCACAGCACGCTACGCCCCTGTCATTAGCAAACACATGGAGATGAATGATGGTTATCACTTCCAGCAAAACCCTCACCGAAGCCTATTGGGATATGGTGAATAAATCATCTGGCAAAGAATCACCCCAAGAAGTCGCCACTGTAGAATCGGCAAAAGAAATGGATGTAGCCGCCATGCCTGATCTCAACCCGCCCGAAGCCGAATCATTTTGGTTAAAACTGCCAGACAAACTAACAACTTGGCTTCGTACAAAGGCCGACTGACCAGTGAATCGCCCCGGGTTTCGTGGAGGCTGTTTGGTTTAAGTTAAGACACCGAAATGGTTTCCTTGGCGAGTTGCCGATAGTAGTTTACCTCAGCTTCTGCGGGAGGGATGTATCCAATCGATTCCAGCAGGCGGTGGTTGTTGAACCATGCCATCTACTGTGCGGCAGGTTGTTCTGCTCATGAGATCGTTTCCGCTGTTGGACTTGAAATGTCCGACCTGTTTCCCCCGAGAACCGACCAGCACTTCGTGAAAGGGGAAAAACGACCCTTTCCTGCTGTGGACATTCTGCGCGCAATCGCTGGCGAAGCATCACTGGTTTATCTGTCCGCTCAAACGGTGAGCAAAGGCAACGCGCTAACCCCCGAGGACCTCGACCGCCTGCTGGTGGCGGCAAGCCGGATTCGCGCTGCACTTACTGCTGGTGGAATCCATCATGGCTAATCAATTTTCCACAATCGAAGAGGGCGCAGCTAAAGGCCGCGAATTTTTGGACGAAATCGCCGCTGCAATGCAAGCCAAGGTTCCCGACTTCGCCGTACCTGAACCGATTACCGCTCTTGAGTGGAGCAACGCCAGGCCAACGCCTGACTGTATTGTGCAAGACCTGTTTTATGCCGATGTTGCGGTACTAATCGCGCCCGGCGGTATGGGCAAAACAACGCTTGAACTAAAAGAGGCTGTGCATATTGTGTTGGGGTTGCCGTTGTATGGCCTGACGGTACACAAGCCCGGCGGGGTGCTGTTTATCACGGCGGAGGACAGCCGCGAAATGCTTGTTGCCCGGCTGCGCGCTATCTGCCATGCAATGCAGCTCACGGATGTGGATATTGCAATCGTCATGCAGCGAATACGCATCGCGGATGTTTCCGGTAATCAGTGCGCGTGCATCGTGCATCCGGTCGAATTCCTGCAATGCGGTTTCGAGTAACAGCAGCCCGGCAGCGTCTTCGATGCTGTATTCGGAAATAATCTTGCGCCACCATGCTTTTGCCGCAACAGATAGGCCGGGTGGTGCATTATTTTTTGTAGATTTTCTCATAAGAGAATCCTTCATTTCATCAAAAGGAAGGCTAGGCGCGGTCTTTAGCAATCAAAGCCACCAAGATTGACCCCGCCCCCGTTAGGGTGTCGGCCACGCGGCATGATGCGACAATCCCTTGCACACCATACCGCTGCCGACTATCATGGTTATTTGAGTTCGCGACACTCATGACTAACAACACGTCCGCCCCATGCTTGCGCCCCCGGCGGCTAGGGATGTGACTAAAAGCCGATTACACAGTCAGTCCTTCAAGCGTACAGAACGATTGCTCACGGGTTGCTGCGAAGTCCACGCGGGCATAAGCTAGCACTGCCACTTGAAGGTTTGAACCCATGAATGCTTCGGACAGGATGCGGATGGAAATATCTTTCCGCACACCGAAAATCAAATCACGCCAGTCGGCAATGATGCCGGATGCCGTAGTGCCACCAGTCAAAGGTGCGCTGGTAGTCCACAGCTTCGGCAATGCTGCGATTTCAGCAGGCATGGTCAACGGCGTGTTGTCGTTAGTGATGCCGGTCTTCAACTTACGCATTTTTTTCCATACCGCAGGATGCGCGATAAACGCTCCGATATTTTCCATAGGGACGTTATCAGCGGCCAGCTCATACATTCCATCGACAAGGAAATCCCAGTCAGTTGGTGCACCTATACTCGTCACGCTATTGCGGTTTGCGAGGTCCATGATCCCACTAGGCGCTGCACCTGCATTGGTTGTAGTGCCAACAAGGCCAGCACGGTCAATGGCAGCGGCCATTGAGTTCGTGATTGTGCTTTGCAATATCTGCTCGATGTTTGCGCTATCCTGTGCCAATTCAAGCGATAGTTTGACCAAGCAAACAACAGTCTTCGCGTTCAGGTTCACCGCGCCGAAGGTAGGATCGCTGTCAGCCAGCGCGGCATTTTCACCGTGCCAGCTACAGGTAGGATCGGTCAACACACGCGCAATGGATAGTTGGCCTGTTTCCATTGGGATAGTGCGCGCGCCTGCCCGGCTCAAAACCATATTGGCGCGCAGATTATCAATCCACTGCGAAGACAATGCGCCCGATACCGTATAGCCGCCAGCAGGATCGCCACCGATACCCAAGCTCTTGCGCTCCATCTCCAATTCATTCGCATCATCGCAGCGGCCACCCAGCACGATGCCGCGCAGGATGCGGCCAAGGCTCGGCGTATCGGATTTATAGTCAAGTGATGCGAGGCTGTGCGAGTGCGACAAAACAGGAACAGATTTTTTCGTCTTAACGTCGAAAAATGTTTCGTGCTTCGCTTTCGTAACACTATTGCCATCGGAAGCAAACGGGCGGCCAGTTTTCTTGGCAATGTCGCCGACATCCTTTTCAAGCTCGGCGAAACGTGCATCCATCTTGCGGCGGAATGCCGTAATATCGTCGCCTTGCTGCTTAATCAATTCCACTGCTTCGTTGAGATCACTCATGATGATTTCCTTTCAAGTTTGGCCGTGCGGTTGCCCAGCTTTGCGAAAGGTATCAAGTCATATTCACGGGTTAGGGGTGGCCGTGAATTGTTTATTTTTTGCATCAGTCAGTTTGTTGCGCAAAGTGCTGAAAGGTATTTCGCACCGGCCTTTTTTTGGATGGTGGTAAATGACGCATTCCATGGATTTTGAAACGCGCTCGATAGGTTCACTATCATCACCAGCATCGCGCCGCTGTGCAGATAAGCGAAGTTCATGCAATAGGTTCTCGAATGTTGGCGTATCCAGTTTTGGAATAAGCGACACCAGATAGTTGTGCAGGAATTCCGGGCGCTTGCCGCATTGCTGCCTTGCAAACGGGATACCAGTGCGAACCAGCATCAGGATTTCATCGCGAACAGCGCCGGGCGGGAAGTTTTCCACCAGCGCGCCCGTTGCCCCTTCAAACATGATTTGCATCCTTGAATATCCTTGCCGCTTCAGCAACAGCATGGCTGCGCGAATATCCGGCAGCGCGCAACTCCCGTTCGATGCGCCGCTTTGTCATCGCCTCATAAGCCACTGTGCCAGGAATCCGCGCCACGATAGCGCAGCGTATTTTATTGAGTGTGTCCATCAGTGAAGCCCTCCTTCGTGTGTGTCTCGTTCGGCTACGGCAAGTTGGACGCGGTACACGCTACGCATTGCCGCTAACAAATCACTGCCATATTGCAGCAGCGCCATGTTGACCTCTTCCGGCGATGCAGCACGGGTGGCCGCTGTGAATTCGAGTATCGTTTCCAGCGTTGCCGCAGGGCTTCGGAGCTGGTGCAGTAATCCTGCAAGATGATCGGCGCAGCTCACAGCTTTAACCCTGCAATGGTACGGTAGAAAGGCAGCATCGCCGCGATAAGTTCTGGCCGTTGATAACCTACATGCTGGGCAATAACAGCTTTCAGCGCCGTGTTGGCAGATAGCATGGATAACATGCTCACGGATGCGGCCAGTTTAGACATATCGCCCAGCCATTCTTCGCATAGTGTCGATAGCAGGGCTTCCCGCGAGACCCCCTCAAGCTCAGTAATGTAATCAGTAAGCGCCTTGAAATTCTCTTCCCCCAATAGTTGCAGGGCATGGCCGATAGCTTCGGGCGGTTTTCCGGTAGAGAAAACATGAGCAACAATTTCGCCGGATGCTGGCACAGCCATCGTGCCATCGGTGTTACGTTCAAATTTATTCATGATGATGGTTTCCCTTCGTGGTGGTTAAAAAAATGAATCAGGGGGCAGACGGGGCGGATGAATGGCTATTTGCATAAAGTCCCCTAGGAAAATTTACTAGGAAAACTTTCAAAAAAAGCACTTCATCCGCCCCATCTGCCCCCGTTTGAAAAATTGGCATCATGAAAGTGATGCTCCAAAGTGATTTTTGAGTGCAATGCCACACCACATGCGCCGCCCATGTTTTTTCCGCTGCGCGAACCCTCGTTCGGATAATCTGCGGCCAAGTGATACCTTGCTTGCTGGTTTAAGCCCTGCATTCATTGCCCATAGGCGATAGTTGTCATACAGCGAACCGGCATCAGCTTCGGATGCGCGGTCGGCAGTGGTGCAATCGCCTAACCATTGCCCGACAATATCCTGCTCGGCTCGGTATTCCGCAGTTTGTGTTGCTACTACGGCAGGCACGTCCGCCAGCCCCCGGCGCTGCCATGCAATGCACCCCGAAACCATCCATGCGAGAATATGCGGCGCTTCAGCCTTAAGCGTTTCGAGCAAGTGGGGATCGCGTTCCTGTTCGCTGAAAGTTCTGGTAAATGGCACAAGGCGAATGCGCCGCCAGATTCCATGGTCTGCGCCGTGAATAATTGGACGATGATTGCCAAGCATCAACAGCTTGAATGCCGGTTGAAATGTGACTGGTTCGCAATACAGCTTGCGAGTGCTTATTGCATCGCCGCCCGTGATGGTCTTAATCAGTGATTCAGCCAAGGCGCTGCCGTCTTCGGTTTCGGTACTCAAGGCAAGGCGGCATCCGATAAGGTCGGCAAGGTCAGGCGAAGCCCCACCAGCTTGCCGCTTGGTTGCGGTCAGGGTTTCGGATGCAACGGTGCGCGCATAGTCCCCAGCAACGTGCCGGATCGTTTCTGCAAACACGCTCTTGCCGTTTGCGCCCAACCCGAAGAAAAAGAGGAAAATCTGTTCGCTTGTTTTGCCGGTCAACAGGTATCCACACCAGCGATGCAGCCAGCCGATAAGCTGGGCATCACCGTCGAATACCTGTTCAAGGAAAGCCAGCCAGCGCACCGCCAAGGCAGCATCACCAATGGAGCAAGGGGCAAGGCTCTTGGTAATAAAATCGTCCGGCGTAGCGGCTCTAGCGATGCCCGTCCGCAGGTCTATCACCTGCCGCGCATGGTCAAAGCCGATTAGCATCGGGTCGGCATCAATATGGGGCAGTGATAACCGCATTCCTGACATTGAAGAAAGCAAACTCAATGATGCTTCGATGGTGCGGGCGGATGAGGTTGTCCGCGCCCACTTGGCAAAATGTTCGGCCTGCTTAAAATCCACAAAGCAGTTGCCGTCCTTGTAAATCATGCGCGGCAGCACCGATGCCAATTCCCGCACACTGTCGCCGCTGCTATGCCATATCCAGCCGCCTTGATTCCACTCCATCCACGCTTTGATTTCGGGGACGTAGCGCAGCACGTCCGAATAAATATCTTTCAGCCGCTGCGCGTTGCCTAATTCCGTAAGCGGTCGAGTGCTGGCTGTGCCGTCTCTAACGTCCGCCGCTGACAGGGTAGGGGCTTCAAACACTTGCGCGCCGAATACAACGGATGCGAGGTTAGGCAGCGCCCGTGCCCGTGGATTGACCCAGCCCAGCTTTTGCGCTTCGGTAAATATCGCCTGATAGCTTGTCCGCGCTGGCTTGAATGATTCCCATGTATTCGCTGCATCCAGCGGCTCGAATTTTTCAGAGGTGGCGCTCCACTCAAGGAATAACCCCCTGCCAACATCGCCTAAAGTTTTGAGGCGATGCCCATTCCGTTGCCAAATATCACGGTCATCGGCGCGCATGAAGAGTAGGGCGCTGCGAAGGTCGGCAACCTGTTCGGCGGTAACAGCTTCAACGGCAACGCCAGCCGCTTGAGTATTTATCACAGGGACGCGGCGTTTTGGCCTCAATTCTGATTCGACAAAATCATGCAGGTCGAATGGGTGCAATGAGTTTAAGCTGTTGCCGGTAACGGTGAAATAGCGCCCGCCCGAATAGGCTTCGATGCCGTCCGAAGTTGAACCTATCGCATCAAACTTGCGGCCATAGCCGATAGCATGGATACCGTCACCGCTGGGTGATGTTTCACAATACGCCACGCCCTTCAAACTTGCGGCAATGGCTTGGAGTTCTGGGCGTTTGGACATTCCATCGAGGTCAATCCCCTGCCAACAGTTACCAATTTCATCAGCGCCAAGTGCGAACCCTAGTCCTGCATATCGCCCCGTATCCATAGCGCGCATGGCTTCATCGAACGTGCCAAGCTGTACCACGTCTTCGGGCGTATCCAGCGCGCCATTACGCGGAATGCCTGTAATGTAGTAGGGCACCTTGCGCGGTTTTTTTGTCGGGTCGGGATTAGGGATTGATTTCCAAACCAGCCAGCGTTTGGCCAGCTTCATGGCAGAGGGTAGATTATTCATAGCACACCGCCTGCCGCGATGAATGCCAGCGCGATGCCACGTCCGGCAAAGTGAATCATTGTCGGGGCGGTTAGCGGGTGTCCGGTTGCGAGGTTGAGCAATGCCAGGTGAAGCGTAGCAATGTCACCAGTGCAGGCAGTCTGGAAGGCATCAGCATTGAATTGTTTTGCCGATGGTGTAGAATTGCCACCAGTCGATATTGCATTCGCGTGCGAACCGGCTACTTCGCCACCCTTGCCGGTGGCGTTGTTTTTTCTGGCTTCCATATCAACCCCCTACGCTGTTGCGCCATTGGTACGGGTGCGGGATTCCAGCCACTCTTCCAGCGCAATGCGCGAATACCTAACGCATCGGCCAACCTTTACGAACGGAATGGAATATCGCCCCGTGCTACGCCAAACGGAAAGCGTACCGGGTGTCACTGCGAGGATTTCAGCGGCTTGTTTTTCGTCCAGTAAATCGCCGGGGCGTTGGACTATTTGCGAAAGGGTTGGGGTTGTCATGATGCCACTCCATAAAAGCCACGCTATGCCGATTGGCTTGCGTTATGGTGTGGCAGTATCCGCACGGAATACCGGTAGCCCGGCTATGTCCCACTAGACCCGTTCGCGAATGCGGGAGATTTGTTTGCGAAAAGCGGCGTAGGTAAATTCGTTTCGGTCGTTGCCGTAAATGACGTAAGCACTCATCAGGCTGTTGCCGTTTTTCTCGACGGGGTTTGCACCAGCGACATCCAGATCGCCCAGCAGAATAGGCCACAGGTCGGACGGCAACAAATAGTCGCCATAAAACTTCCTCACTGCCAGTCGCGAGAGAATTTCATCAAGGTTATCCCGATCCTCGCCGCCCCATCTGGCTTCAGCTCCTAAAGTACCTTTGGCTTTTGCTGCCGCTTTGACTTCATCATATTTATCGACGTGTGTTTCCCATTTGTTTTTCAACTGCGATTCGCGGATGAAGCCGCCCAGAATCAGCGCATCAATGACAGCATCCTCGTAATCGCCGCGCTTTATTTTTTTTCGTATGCTTTCGCCATAGGATAGAAATCGTTGCGCGTAGTTTTCTGACGTGTCATCCGTTCCGTTCGGCACTCCATCAAGTTTTAGCCCGGCAAGCTGCAACACTTCGCGCGCCCACTTTTCGGCAGGGACTATCATGGCATCTAAATCGCGGCACGTTTCCAAGGGGGCGGCTCTATGTCGCACAGTCATTCCGCTCCCGCTCGTCGTGCATGGTGTGCCGTCCACTTCGAGTATGCTGATACCGCTAGGCCATGTGCCTTGTCTCGGTTTTGCGCTCATACCGCCCCCTTTCCTGCTTTCATCGGCAACACATCGGCGGTATTTTTCACGCCTGCCGCTTCCAGCATGGCGGACGTTGCCGCGCTTACCGATGCGCGCACCGGGTCGGTGTTAAGCCGTGCATAAATCATCGTTGCATCGGCGCTCTTGTGTCCCAGCGACTTGCCGATAATCACCAGCGATGCACCTGTAATGGCCTGCCACGATCCCAGCGAACGGCGCAGGTCATGGATGCGTAGGTTATCAATGCCGCAGCGTTCAAGCAGGCTTTGCCAGCGTTTTTTCGGTGGCGTAATGTGTCCGCTGGCAGAATCGGCAGGGAAGACCCAAGGGCTTGTCGGCTTGCCTTCATCCGGCAACCTTGCGCGCAATATCTGCACGGCTTCCGCACCCAGCGGGAGAATCATCGGCTCACCGTTTTTGCTGCTCACGTCAGGAATGCGCCAGATTGCCGATGCCAAGTTTATATCTTCCCAGCGTGCCGACATTACGTTAATCCGGCGCGCACCAGTCAGCAGCGAAAGCAATACGAAGTGCTTAAAATCTTCCGATGATTCGTTTGCCAACTCTGTGAAGAAAACTGGCAATTCGTCGGCCTGAATGAATCTATCCCGCTTGGTTTCCTTGTACGGCTCAACACCCGATGCTGGATTCGCGCCTTGATAGCCAAGATAGATAGCGCGGCCATATACCGCCGACAAAATTTCGATCACCCTGTTTGCCATGATCGGATGCGTTGCGCCGATAGCGGCATGGAGGGTGCGAACCTCGCCTTTTTCTATCTGGTCAATTTTGCGGTTTGACCAGTCCACACCGGCGGGGTGTTTCTGCCGCTTGCGTCCGTGTTTTTTCGCTGGTTCGTCGGGCAGTGTGCCGATGAATCGTTGCCACGTTGCCTGTATATCGTCGGCGGTCTTCACACCCTTGGGTTTAACGTGTTGGTCAAAGTAATTTTGAAACGCCCGCCCCAGCGTGATTTTCTGCTTTTCTTCACGCTTGGCCTTGGCAGGGTTGTTGCCCTTGGCAAACTCGCCCAGATTCTCTTCGGCAGCTTTGCGCGCCTGCTCCACGGTCATATCGGGGAACGTGCCCAGCTTTACCCATGCCATCGCAGCACCGGCGCGCTTGATAATGTAGAACGTCTTCGATCCCGCTGCCGTGACACGGCAAGCCAGCTTCGGGATCATGGTGTCGTAATAAGTGGCGCGCCCTTCATCGGGGGGCGTGATTGCGTCGATTGCCGACTTGGTAAACTTGATTTTGTTGGCTGTCATCATTGACCCCTTGGTTAAAACCGGCTAGCAACGGGCTAGCACAGGCTATCAAATTCGGTTAAAAGCGATGCTAGCCCGTTAAGGTTGAAGTGTCAATAAGTAATTGAAAGATATAGATTGCTTAATGTGCATTAAGGTCTATAAAGGGAGCTGGTTTCTGGCTACGAACCAAGGGGTCGGGCGTTCGAATCGCTCCGGGCGCACCATATTTAAGCAGTAGATCAATCGCTTAGTGTTAATCCGCTAGGCGATTTTTCTTTTCAGCAAAGTCATTGCGGGACTTTTGCGGGACTCTCCCCCGCAGACTCGGTTGGACGCCTCAAGCAACTCGGCCACTTCGGGCGCGGAATAGTGCGAAGTGATGTCGCCATTCTTATGCCCCAGCAGCACCTTCCGTGTTTCCAGTGGAACGCCTGCCGCCCTGAGGTGCCTGCCATAAGTGTGCTTCAGATCGTGTGGCCTGACATTGGCGAGGCCCGGCAGGACTGATTCCATGAACTGCTTCAATTCATCGGTAATCAGAGTCCCGCGCTGACCTTCACGCAACAGTTCCGGCGGAATGCGCTTGCCCGAAGTCTCGTACAGCTTCATCGCTGCCCGAACCCGTGCTTTGCCCCATGCCGAATTGTTGATGCTGCCAACCGGCTCGCCCTCAAAAGTAAAAACCCGTTCCGGGTGTTTCCCCCGGCAGCTTTCCACCACAGAGCGCGCCACGTCATTTAACACGACCAGCCTGTCCTCACCGTTCTTCACGCCAGAGTTCATGGTTCGCCCACCGAAGTTTTCCGGGATCAGGAAAATGCTGGTATTCAGCTCCGGCACCTCGATCTCCCAATCCCACCTCAGGTGGCAAATCTCCTGCTCGCGTGTTCCCGTGTTGACCTTGAACAATGCCATCTTCGCCAGATGCGACGGCATCTCACGGAATAACTCGCTTTGCTCATCCCAGGACAGCGGATAGGGCTTGCGCGAATCGTGAGTGGATTGCATGGAGAGCAGTGGCGGTGTTCCCAGCCACGTCAGTCCATACTCATCCCGCCACTTCCGTGATGCCAGATTGAGAATCCTGCGCACGATGCTCAAGGCGTTGTTGATACTCTTCGACCTGATGCCTGATGCGCGTCTGGCGGTGATATACGGTTGCAGCGTGCCGTCATGCAACTTGCTCAATGACACTTCCCCGATAAAAGGGTCCAGCGACTGAAGCATGTAAGCATCCGAAACGATGGATGCCTTGTGCTGATTCTCAGTCAAATACTTGGTTGCAGCGACGCGGAAGATGCGGTCAGGCCGTACACCATAAACCGTTGCTTGGCGAATCTCCTCCAGGCGGCGGACTATGTATCTTTGCGCTTCTGCTTCGTCGCACGTTCCACAGCTTTCGCAAATGCGTTGGCCGTGGACGATTTTGTCAACGTGCCACATACCGCCGGGCTTGTCCGGCCTGCGGTAGAGACCTGGCATTCGTTTTCCCATTGCGCTTCTCCTTTCAATTTCAAGAGCGCGCCGGGCTGACCGTTGCAGCGCTTATATTCCTCCCACCATTTGTCCAAGTCAAATCGGTCATACCCAGTCCCTGCACACCGATGGGCACGGCGATCAAGTGCGGTTTCACCTCTCGATTAAAACGATTTCGATCCATGCCGAGATAGACGTGCGCATTCCTGGCGCGAATCACGCGCGGCAGGAATTCCATGCGGTTTGGTTGCGTGCTGTCGTCCATGACGAGACGTTGAGGGAGTAGTTGCCGGAATAAATATGGGACGGCGTCAGTGTAGAGATGCGGTAGAGCGGGAACGATTGAAATGCGTCATTTCAGGACGCATTTCCAGCGCTGATGTTGGCGTGTGGCGGTTAGTTTCCCGAGCTGGAATCCGACCGCCATGACCAAACCGATCAAGCTTTACCTCAAACGAATTCAGCAGATACGAGGCTATCAACGCGGCGATCAACTTCCCCTGTGGCCGGAAGAAATCCGTTGCGCGCCGAACGAGTTTTTACGCAGTGCGCTGTTCAACGCGCGCAACCGCAATCAGAAGCGCCGATATTTGCGGCAGGAAACATTGGCGATCATCGGCAAGGGGCGCATCACCTACACCGGCGAGGAACTGCGGCAGGACGATGCCACGGTCTGGCTGCAACTGATCCAGATGGCCAGCGATACCACGTTGGGCACGGTCGTGGAATTTACACCATACGGTTTCTGCAAAGCCGTCGGCTGGACACCCTCCGGCGAAACCTACGCCCACCTGCGCAAATGCCTCACGCGCTTGCAGGCCACCGCGCTGGCTTTTTATGCCGAACGCACCAAGCGCACCATCTCGCTGTCCATGATCCCGGCTTTTTGCTGGCAGGACGAGAGCACCGGCAAGCCGCTGCCGCGCTACCGGGTCAAGTTCGCGCCGGAACTGGCGGCGCTGTTTCATGGACAGCATTACACCTACCTCCACTGGGCGCAACGTCGGCAGTTGCCGGAAGGATTGGCCACCTGGCTGCACGGCTACCTGGCCAGCCACAAGCAACCGCACCCGCTTGCCCTCGAAGAAATTCAGCGCGCTGCCGACCTCACCATCAGCCGCCACGACAATCTCCGCAGGGTGGTTGTCAAGGCCTTGAAGGCGCTGGTGGAAGCAGGATTCCTGGGGTCATGGCAGATCAACGGAAATCATGTTGCCGTTGTCCGGCGCTGACTATTGGTGGATGAGTAGGATGGCACCGAAAATCGTTCGATCCAGGCTGAGAATCCTTGCCGCACTATAGGCGTTTGACTAGGGAGCTATTGGCGGTTGAGTAGGGAAACACGGCTTATGATTTGGCGTATGAGTAGGAAAAAGGATGTTCCGCACAACTCGAAATGGCGTTTGAGTAGGGGGAGATTTTTCAGAAATTGAGGCGCAGCATGGCTTTCAGGGAGATAGCGGCAGGTAACCTGTAACCAATTTATATATAGTCTGGGTAGCTTTCACCAGCTTGGTGGAAATTCTCACCGAATTTTCTCAGGCAATTTTTTCCATGTTGGCACGCCGAGAAAAATTTTTATTGTCCCTCGTAAAAGGCTGCCATCCATGAGCTGCGTGAAACTCAATATGGCTCACCGATGAGCTGGATTCGCGGTGATAGCAGCTCATGGGCGAGCTACTAACGAGAGGAGTTTTTTTATAAAACAAGAGAGGCAGAAGTTCTTGGCTTTCCGCTTCATGTTAGCATCACACAAAACAAAAATGGGTATTGATATGAATAACTTGTTGCATTCCTTCACTATTGAACTAAGAACTCTCCTGAGTTCATGGCTGCCTCAGTTATCCGCCGACTGGTGGAAGCGGCATGTTCTGGATATTCTGACCTATCAGCAGCAAGAGCGCGTCAAGCAATCACGCATTGATGATTTGTCCGGCCTCGATCTAGCCGCCTTACTGCGGGTGCTCGATCAAAACTGGTACGAACTGTCTTCACAGCACAACTGGCCCAAAGAAGCGCGCAACTGGCTGAAAGAGGCGCAGACGATCCGCAATCGTTGGGCGCACGCCACCGCTGCCGAAACCGATCCGCGTGATGCCTATCGTGATGCCGATACATTGGAACGTCTGGCAAGAATGCTCGGAGTCGGCGATGCGGCACAAAACCAAATAGCCGCATACAAACAGCAGCAATTGGCGCTGCTTTCACCCACCGTTGCTCCAATCCCATCTCTGCCACCGGTTGCGTCACCCCCCGCACCTGCTGCACCTACCGTTGCAGCAGTACCGCAAACAACGGTTATCCAAGATGGATTTGCGCCCGGCCAGTTAGTACGCCTGAAATCGAACCACGCCAAGATTTTCCCAATCCTCTCGGTGCAGCCAAATTCGGGCGGCGAATGCCGCTACTCGGTTTTCGAGGATGGCAAGCCAACGAATTATTATGCAAGCCAACTCGAAGCAAACCCCATGTTCGTGGATGAACGAGCCGCACTTGCTCTGTCGGAATTTCATGCGCGCATAACCGCGCTGCTGTTGACCGCGCCATCTGCCGCCAACCTTTACTCATTGCACTCAGGGCGGGTGCGCTTCGTTCCCTATCAGTACCGTCCGGTGCTCAAGCTGCTGCGCGCGGATCGTCCGCGCTTGCTGATTGCTGACGATGTAGGTGTCGGCAAGACCATCGAAGCAGGGTTGATCCTGAAAGAGTTGCAAGCCCGCTCCGAAATTAAATCGGTGCTGATCATATGTCCCAAACCGCTGGTGGCCGAAGGCAAGTGGCGCAGTGAAATGAAGCGTTTCGGCGAAGAGTTCACCCATCTCGACGGTGATACCTTGCGCCACTGTTTGCACGAAACCGATCTCGACGGCGAATGGCCGCGCCAACACAGTCGCACCATTCTGCCGTTCTCCCTGTTTGACGATACCTTGCTCAACGGCAAATCTCACAAACGCGGCAAGAAAACCAAAGGGCTGCTCGATCTCGACCCGCCACCGCGTTTTGATCTGGTCATCGTGGATGAGGCGCACCACATTCGCAACGCCAATACCTGGCTGCATCAAGGCGTAAAGTTTTTCTGCGACCACGCCGAGGCGGTGATTTTTCTGACCGCTACACCCATCCAGATGGGCAATCAGGATTTATTCACCCTGCTCAACGTACTGCGCCCGGACTTGGTGATTGATAAGGCCAGCTTTGAATTCATGGCCGAACCCAACCCGCATATCCACGCGGCTGCGAATCATCTGCGCTCTGCGGCAGCAGATAGCCAGCAACAAGCAGCGGTGGAATTGAAGGCGGCGGCAGGCACATTTTCTTTCATTGAAACACCCGATTTTCAGCGTGTACTGGACACGCTGGCCGAGCCGGACATCAGCCCCGCCACACGGGTTGCATTGATTCGTGAAGTCGAGCGATTTTCCACTTTCGATAGCCTCATCAACCGCACGCGACGGCGCGACATCGGCAACTTTACTACACGCAAACCGGAAACGATTTCCGTTCCATTCACCGATGCACAACGTGATTTTCACGACCATTTAATTGCCACCGCAGCACGGATTTTTGCGCAAAACCACGGGCGGCAAGCGGTGCTGTTTATGCTCTCCACCCTGCGGCGGCAGGCGGCCAGTTGCCTTTACGCACTGGCTCCGTTCATAGACCAATGGCTGGATGGCAAGCTGGACGATCTTGGTCTGGCGGAAATCAACGACGATGAAACGGACGAGATGGAGGTTTTGCCGCCGGGCAGTTTGCAGGCCGAAATCGAGCAACTAAGACTATCCGCAAGAATACTCGATCCCGCCGATCCCAAGCTGGATGCCTTCCGCGCTATTGTCCGCGACAAGCAAGCCTTGCCCAACAATAAGCTGCTGGTGTTCACCAGTTTCCGCCACACCTTGTTTTATCTGGAGCGGAATCTACTTGCGGCAGGTGTCCGCGTCGGTGTGATCCACGGCGGCGTAGCGGACGAAGACCGCCGCGACATCCGCCAACGCTTTGCCCAAGCCGAGGAGCAGGCAGACACGCTGGACGTGTTGCTCTCCACGGAAGTTGGCAGCGAAGGCCTGGACTTCCAGTTTTGCGATGGCATGGTCAACTACGATTTGCCATGGAACCCGATGCGCATCGAACAGCGTATCGGGCGTATAGACCGTTACGGACAGAAAAGCGAAGTGGTGGTCATCA
>SCPW01000093.1 GCA_004298605.1 Gallionella sp. | reverse complement strand
ATCGGCTCGGCGCCCAAGCTCGCCGCTTTTGCCTTCGTCGCGCGCATCCTGGCCGAGGGGCTTCAACCGCTGGTGCATCACTGGTCGGGCATGTTAATCATCCTCTCCATTGCCTCGATGGCGCTCGGCAATATTTCCGCGATTGCGCAAACCAACCTCAAGCGCATGTTCGCCTACTCCACCATCGCGCATATGGGCTTCCTGCTGCTCGGCCTGTTGAGCGGCGATGTCGAGGGATACGGTTCATCCATGTTCTACGCCGTGGTTTATGTGCTGATGACGCTGGGCGCGTTCGGCATGATCATGCTGCTGTCGCGCGAAGGTTTCGAGGCCGACACCCTCAATGATTTCAGGGGGCTCAACCAGCGCAACCCATGGCTCGCCTTCCTGATGCTGCTGCTGATGTTCTCCATGGCCGGCGTGCCGCCCACCGTCGGCTTCTACGCCAAATTTTCGGTGCTGAATGCCGTCGTGCAGGCGGGGCATATCTGGCTGGCGGTGGTCGCGGTGCTGTTCTCGCTGATCGGCGCGTTCTATTACCTGCGCATCGTCAAGCTGATGTATTTCGATGCGCCGGAAAGCCATGCACCGATCACCGTCGGATCGGACACCGCGCTGCTGATCAGCGTCAACGGCTTGGGCGTGTTATTCCTTGGCCTGTTGCCCAACGTGCTGATGTCGGTTTGCGCCGTGTCGGTGCGGCAATCCCTGCTGCTGCATTAAAGCGGGCTGCAACGCCGCCACACCAGAACTCCCGCCGCGTGCGGGAGTTTTTGTTTGGCGCGTCCGCCGGGCTGCCAGGCCGGATAAATAGGGCATTTGCCATATTGACTTTGCGTATACGCCGGCAGATCATCATACCCGTCATGCTGGGTGCCGATACGCTTCGAGCCGGGGAAAATTGCCGGACACTTCAGGTGCTCTTACATGATTTACACCCGCTCGCGGGCTGCCCTTAAGCGCATACTGACCACTCAAACTGGAGGAACCGAAAATGGCTGACAGACCAAAAATTTGTATTGACCGTATTTTGCCCCGCGACATGATGCGTTTCCAGGCCGCCTCGCGCGGGCCAGGGGGGCGCATGCGTGCCATAGCGCCGATCGGCAAGACATGGATGAACGGCTCGACGCTGCGCGTGCGGTTCATGGGCGGCACGACCGCCGAGCAGGCCAAGGCGCGTGAACAGGCCGGTTGGTGGATGCAGGTCGCCAACATCAAGTTCGATTTCAACAACGCCGCCGATGCGGAGATTCGCATCGCCTTTGATCACAATGACGGCGCCTGGTCCTACGTCGGCACGGATTGCCGCAGCATTCCGCTGAACGCGCCCACCATGAATCTGGGTTTCCTTGACGGCGGCACGGCGGCGCACGAATTCGGCCACGCCATCGGGCTCGCACACGAGCACCAGAACCCTGCCGGGGGCATCCAGTGGAACGAGCAGGTGGTCATCCGTGAAATGGCCAAATCACCCAATTTCTGGGATGAGCAAACGACGCGCCACAACATCCTGCACAAATACAGCGCAGACCAGTTGAAAGGAACCGCATTCGACCCCGAGTCCATCATGCTCTATTTTTTCCCCGATTCCTGGACACTGAACGGCATCGGCACCAAGGAGAACGATATCCTCTCACGCATGGACAAGGAATTCATCGCCGGTGCGAAGATGTACCCGAAAACCGGCACCCCGGTTTCCGCCGCGACGGAACTCAAGGTCAACGCCCGGCTGAGGACGCAGGCCGCCATCGGCAAGGTGGGCGAAGAAGACCTTTTCCGCTTTACCGCCAAAGACGGCGGCCGTTACATTATCGACACACGCGGCCCGACAGACGTGGTCATGAAACTCTTCGGTCCCAACAGCGAAACGGCCCTGATCGCGGAAGACGATGATTCGGGCGTCAACACCAACGCGCGCATCGCGGCAGACTTGATCGCCGGCGATTACTTCGTCCAAGTGCGGCACTACAACCGTGCCAGGGGGATGGGAAACTACTCGGTAAAAGTGCGCAAAACATGATGGGTCGTGCCCGGGTCGGGGCGCGGGCGACCGTTCGCCGTGTGATCGCCGAACTCACACCGTGCATGGTCATTTTTGGCTGAATTAACCCGCCAGCACCTTTTGCGCCGCGGCAACCGCCACACCGCGCCGGATCGGCGCGTTTAACCGACCCAGCACGTCATCCAATGCGCCCAGGCACACCAGCACGTTGCGCGGCGTACAGGCGTAGCCCATCAGGCCGAAGCGCCATACCTTGCCCGCCATCACGCCGAGACCTGCGCCGATTTCCAGTTGGTAATCGTTCAGCAGCGCGGCGCGCACCGCAGCATCGTCCACGCCATCGGGCACGGTGATGGCGTTCAGTTGCGGCAGGCGCTCGGCCACCGGCACGACGAACTGCAAGCCCATCGCCTCCATGCCCGCGCGCAGCGCGAGGTGGTTTTTCTGGTGGCGCGCCCAGGAATTTTCAAGGCCTTCTTCCTGCAACATCACCAGCGATTCGTGCAAGCCGTACAGCGCGTTGATCGGCGCGGTGTGGTGGTAGGCGCGCTTGGTGGCCGCGCCCCAGTAGCCCATCACCAGATTGAGATCCATGAACCAGCTTTGCACCTTGGTTTTGCGGCTCTTGATCTTGTCCTGCGCGCGCGCGCTGAAGCTGACCGGCGACAAGCCCGGCGTGCAGGACAAGCATTTTTGCGAGCCGGAATAAGTGGCGTCGATGTCCCATTCATCGACTTTGACCGGCGACCCGCCGAGCGAAGTGACGGTATCCACGATGGTCAGGCAGCTGTATTGGTGCGCCACTCCCACCAGCGTTTTGGCATCCGATTGCGCGCCGGTGGAGGTTTCCGCATGAACGAAGGCGACCACCTTGGTATCGGGGTTGGCCTTCAGCGCGTCTTCCAGTTTTTGCGGGTCGATCGCGCGCCCCCACTCATCCTGCACCATCACCGCCACGCCGCCGCAGCGCTCGACGTTCTCTTTCATGCGCCCGCCGAACACGCCGTTCTGGCACACGATGACTTTGTCGCCCGGCTCGACCAGGTTGACGAAGCAGGTTTCCATCCCCGCCGAACCGGGCGCGGAAACGGGCATGGTCAATTCATTTTTGGTTTGAAAAGCATACTTCAGCAGTTCTTTCATCTCATCCATCATCGCCACGAACATCGGATCCAGATGGCCGATGGTGGGGCGCGACATGGCCTCCAGCACGCGCGAACTGACATCCGAAGGTCCCGGCCCCATCAGGATGCGTTGCGGGGGATGAAATGATTTGATTGCCATGTTTGCTCTCCTTTGGATTATTAAATGAATGGCTGGTGCATCAACTGTACATTGATCCCAACCGATCCCGCTTAAGGTGGAACTACCGTGCCGATACAAAATATACACGCAACAATACCAGATTTCCGAAGTGAAGAAAGCGGGTTTGAGCCGGCGAAAATCGCACATCATATCGAAAGGAAAATCGAGGTATTTTTCGGAAAGCAGGTGCGCTACACTCATGCACCATAAGCTATACGCACTCCGAATCTGATTTACCTGTTCCAAAACAATACTTCACTTAAGGGGATATATCGTGGCAGTTAAGACCAGGCTTCATCGTAGCGAATTGGCGGTTCCCGGCAGCAATCTGCGCATGCTCGAAAAAGCGCCCGGCGCGGGGGCGGACGTGGTGTTCCTCGACCTGGAAGACGCGGTCGCCCCGGACGACAAGGAGCAGGCGCGCAAGAATGTCATCGCCGCATTGAACGATATGGATTGGTCGGCCTGCTCCGTTTCGGTGCGCATCAACGGGCTGGATACGCACTGGTGCTACCGCGACATCGTGGATGTGATGGAAGCCGCCGGAGACAAGCTCGACACGCTGCTGATCCCCAAAGTAAACCGCCCCGACGATGTGTATTTTGTCGCGACATTGATGGAACAAATCGAGGCGGCAAAAAAATTAAAGCCGGTAAATATCCACGTGCTGATCGAGACGGCGATGGGCATGGCAAATATCGAACAGATCGCGCAGGCCTGCCCTACACGCATGGAAGCGATGGTGTTCGGCGTCGCCGATTACGCCGCCTCGACCCAGGCGCGCACCACCCAAATGGGCGGCGCCAACCCCAACTACGCGGTGCTCACCGATCCTGACGAAGCCGGAAAGCGGGCGCGCCATTGGGGCGACCAATGGCATTACGCGCTGTCCAGGTTGGTGGTCGCCTGCCGCGCTTACGGCCTCAGGCCGATTGACGGACCGTATGGCGATTTCAACGATCCCGAGGGTTTCCTGTCGGTTGCGCGCGGCGTGGCCGCGCTGGGAGTCGAAGGAAAATGGGCGATCCACCCGTCGCAGATCGCACTGGCCAACGAGGTTTTTACGCCCAGCGCGAGCGAAGTCACCCGCGCCAGAAATATCCTGTCGTCAATGGAACAGGCGGCGCGCGAAGGCAAAGGCGCGGTCTCGCTGAATGGCCGCTTGATCGACGCGGCATCCATCCGGCAGGCGCAGGTGCTGGTCGCCAAGGCGGACCAGATCGAAGCGGCGCTCAAATAAGAGGGGGTGCGATGAACATTCACGAATATCAGACCAAAGATTTGCTGAAACACTACGGCGTCCCGGTACCCGAAGGGCGCGTCGCCCACACCGACGAACAGGCGGCCAGCGTGGCGGAAGAAATCGGCGGATCGCGCTGGGTGGTAAAGGCGCAAATTCATTCCGGCGGGCGCGGCAAGGCGGGTGGCGTCAAGATCGGCAACAGCATTGCCGATGTCAGGGTCATCGCCGATGAGTTGATCGGCAGCCGCCTGGTCACCCATCAAACCGGCGCCGAAGGCAGGCTGGTACACCGCGTGCTGATCGAAAAAGCCAGCACCATCATCAGCGAGTTTTACGTCGGGCTGATTATCGACCGCGCCACCCGCCGCATCACGCTGGTCGCCTCCCAGGAAGGCGGGGTGGACATCGAAGAAGTCGCGCGGCAAACGCCGGAACGCATCATCAAGGAGGTCATCGACCCGGCGGTGGGCATGCTCGACTTCCAATGCCGCAAAGTCGCCAACAAAATCGGCCTGAAGGGCGCGCTGTTGCCGCAGGCGGTCAAGATCATGAAGGGGCTGTACCGCTGCATGAGAGACAATGATGCGGTGATGGCCGAAATCAATCCGCTGGCGATGATCGACGGCGGGCAACTGCTGGTGCTGGATGCGAAAATGTCGTTCGACGACAACGCTCTGTACCGCAGACCGGCCATCTCCGAACTGCGCGACTTCGACGAAGAAGACCCGAAAGAAGTGGAAGC
>SCPW01000092.1 GCA_004298605.1 Gallionella sp. | reverse complement strand
GACGGTGAACCTGGCGTGAAAACCCTTTGGCTGGGACTTCAGCGTGTTATGGATTTCGCCATGGGGCTCCAGTTCGCGCGGGAGATTCAGGAGGAGGCGAGTTGTGTGTAATGGTATGGGTTCAAACCCACCCCGTTCCGCCTGAAGACTTCCAGGTGTAGGGTACGCTGTGCGTACCGTTCGATGCCCTCGACGGTACGCACAGCGTACCTACAAGGTTGTTTGAAAGCGACAGCGGCGTCCAAAGGCCGCCGCATTCCAAGATTCCTCAACTGCGCCAGCGCAACACGGTTTCCTGCACCGGGTTGACGAAGGCTCTTTGTTCGCTCAGGTGCGCGCTCCATTCGGCTTTCAATCCGAAATACCACTTGGCCTGGGTATCGGCGTCCTTGATCAGCATCAGGCTGGGATCGAACGCCAAGCCTTCCTGCTGTTTGCGCACCGCTTCCAAATCCTGGCGCAAAAATATTTTGCCGAACTGGCTCAACGCCGGTTTGAGCAGGCCCATCCAGGGGATGTTCCAAAAACCCATCTGGATGATCTGCGTGTGCTTTTCATCCAGCGGCGCCAGGGTGGTGAGCGAATAAAACGACCGCGCGCCGATTTTGATGTGCTCCAGGCGCACGCCGGGCAGGCGGAACGTGATTTCCGTGGTGGTGGGGCCGCCGAAAATGACGTAGGCCTTGGAGTTTTTCGACGGTTCGTGCCGCACCATTTGAAAGCCGTGCTCGACCGGGGCGAAGCGCTTGGCTTTTTCCAGCATGGTTTTTTCCGAGCGCCAGAACCAGCTTTTGTGCACGTAGGGACCGTGCGCCGGGTCCATCAGGCCGATGACGGCGTGGTCGATGTGACAGGGGAAAATTTCGGTGAAGGTGAGGTTGGGCTGGGCGTCGCCGGCCAGGTCGGCCAATAGCGGCAATGCCGGCGCGCGGGCGGTATCAAAGTCTTTATCGCCGATGAACACCCAGATGCAGCCGTTTTGTTCTCTGACCGGATAGGTTCTGACTTTGATCTTGCTGGGTTCCAGATCCTGATCCGGCAACAGCGAGGGAATTTCCCGGCACACGCCGGCGCAATCGAATTTCCAGCCGTGATAAGGGCATTCCACCGCGTCGCCCACCATGCGCCCATAGGAAAAAGGGATGCCCCGGTGCGGGCAGATATCGCGGATGGCGCTGATTTTGCCTTGCGTGCTGCGCATGAACAAAAGCGGCGTGTTGGCGATTTTGTGGCCTTTCATGCCGCCGAGCGGCACGGCGGCGGAGGGTAGGGCCATATACCAGACGTTTTCGAGGAATGTGTTGCTCATGGGCTGCCTTGATGGTTTGGTTGTTGTTTTATCGGTCAAACCTGATAACCCAGGCTATGCAGTGCGCGCTCATCGTCGGCCCAGCCTTTGCGCACTTTAACCCAGAGTTGTAAAAACACTTTGTTTTCCAGAAAAATTTCCAGGTCATGGCGGGCGCGTTCGCCGATTTTTTTCAGCATGGCGCCGTTTTTGCCGATGACGATGGCTTTCTGGC
>SCPW01000091.1 GCA_004298605.1 Gallionella sp. | reverse complement strand
TGGAAAATGGATTTCTGCGCTCCGGCAATGCCGCACTCGTTTTGCAACTTCCCCCGATCCGCTCCGAGCGCAAGAGTGGCAGGGTCGCCGTTCAACATTGAAAATTGGCGGGATTTGAACCCATCCAGTTTTTTGACCGCCAATCCGGCAGCACCGAGCAAGAGCATGGCCAGGCACAGCGCCAGCACGATGTTTCCGGAGCGTGGCCTCGATCTGACGGGACGCTCCAGAAACCGGTAAGTCAGCCACGCCAGGGCAATGCTGGCTGCAACCAGCCAGATTCGTGCTCCGACCGAAGGCGTTCCGGATTCCATGATCCGCGCGAAAGAAAGCAATGGCCAGTGCCACAGGTAAAGCGGGTAGCTGATGAGCCCGATCCATACCAGCAAACGATGCGACAGCACTTGCCGGTTCAACCAGACGCCTTCACCGGCGTAAATCAGGCAGGCTGCGCCCAGGGTGGGCAGCAACGCCAAGGTTCCGGGGAACGGATCCTCTTTCTCTATAACCATGATCGCGGCCAGTATCAGGCATAGCCCGATCCATGAGATAAGGGAGCGGCTCATCGCGCTTGCGGCCTGCTTGCGCGCAACCATAAACGCCAGCCCCGCGCCGAGCGCCAGCTCCCAGAACCGGGTCAAAGGCGAATAAAAATCGGCCACGGCATCATGGCGCACAACCACCATGCTGTAGGCCAACGAAGCGCCCAGGATGCACGGGAACATCCAGCCGAAATGCCGGGTATAGCGCCAGAAAAAGGCTAATAGCAAAGGCCAGACGATATAGAACTGTTCTTCGATCCCCAGCGACCAGAGATGGAGCAGGGGCTTGGTATCGGCAGCATTGTCAAAATATCCCGATTCCTTCCATAAAACGATATTGGAGACAAATACGGCGCCGGCGACGACGTGCTTGCCCAGTTGCTCGTACTCGCCCGGTGCCAGAATGACCCAGCCCATTACCAGACAGGCAAGCAAAACCAGGCTCAGCGCCGGGAAAATGCGCCTGATCCGGCGGGCATAGAATGTCCTGATGCTGAACACCCCGGCGCCCAACTCCTCCCAGATATGCTTGGAAATCAGGAAACCGGAAATCACAAAAAATATGTCGACGCCAACAAACCCGCCATGGGCCAGCGAGGGGAAGGCGTGAAAAATCACCACCGACAACACTGCGATGGCGCGCAGGCCGTCAATATCGGGGCGGTAATCGCTTTTCCCCGGCGCGGTTACCGGCTCGCGATGGCGGGAACCGGGTTTTTTATCGGGCTGCATATTTCATTCTGGCGGGCGCCGGCTCAATCCGGGGGGCATCGCACGGCAAGCGCAGAACAACAGGGATGGTTTTTCTGCGGGGTTTTGCATACTATCCGGGTCTTTGTATCGGAAGCCGGATTATACCGGCTCACCCACCGCAACCGATGATCGCCGCACCAGACAATAAACTGAAACTGCTGCATGTTGTGCGCCGCTATGGCCCGGTGGGCGGCATGGAGCGCTACGTGTGGGAAATCACCCGCGAGTTGCGCGATCTCGGCCATCGGGTCGAAGTGCTGTGCGAGGTTTGTTTGGCCGATAAACCGCACGGCATCATCGTCCATGAACTGGGCGCGGTTGCGCCGCGCCCGCGCTGGCTGGCTCTGCTGCGCTTCGGCGGGCGGGTGAAGGGCTGGCTGGAAGCCAACCCGCGCCCGGGCTGGCTGATACACAGCCACGAACGGTTGTGTTCGCATCACATCACCACCTTCCACGGCCCGCCTTTTGCGACGATTTTTGAAAAACCGTGGTGGCGGCTGGTTTCGTTGCGCGTAGCGATGCAACTGTACCTGGAACGGCGCGAGCTGGAGACCGCGCGGCGCATTGTGCCGAATTCGCAATTCATCAGGCAACAGTTGGCGCATCACTATTCAAAGTGGGCGCACAAACTTACCGGGCCTGTCGTGCCCGGAGTCGTCGCAGCGCAGTTGCGACCGGAACGCGGCGTTCCCGCAGACGGCGGCGTGATCGGCTTCGTCGGCAGGGAGTGGCAGCGCAAGGGGCTGGTGCGTGCGGTCGAAGCCGTCGCACGCCTGCGCCACACCCGCCCCAATTTACAGCTATGGGTGGCGGGCCCCGAAGCTGCGGAAGTGCGGCATCTGTTTACCGGCTGGCAAGGCGGCTACCGGCTATTGGGCTGGAGCGACCAGGCCTGCTATGCCGATTTCGACGTGCTGTTGCACCCCGCCAGAGCCGAGCCTTACGGCATGGTGATCAGCGAGGCGATGGCGGCAAAAGTACCGGTGGTGATTTCGGACGTATGCGGCGCAGCGGCGCAAGTCACGCCCGTTGCGGGCGCGGTGTTGCCGCTTGCCGCATCGCCCGAAGAATGGGCAAGCGCGGTTGAGGAACAGTTGCGCCGCGGCGCCGCACCGCCCCAATTTATACGAAGCTGGAAGGCAGTGGCGCTAGAGTATGAGACAATTTACCGGGAATATTTAAGGAAGTGCTGATTTATTCCCTCCCCTTCAAGGGGAGGGTTAGGGTGGGGATGGGGTGAGAACGTAACCCATTGATCGCCATACCCCATCCCCCTCCCAGCCTCCCCCTTGAAGGGGGAGGAG
>SCPW01000090.1 GCA_004298605.1 Gallionella sp. | reverse complement strand
GCCCATCGCCGGATCGCAGATTTTCAGGTCGAGTATGGCGGATGCCGGGTCGAGGCTGTCGAGCAGTTTCCAGTCGTCCGGTTTGATTTCGTGTTTGCGATGCCAGTGTTCGATCTGGTTGTGGAAAGCCAGCTTGCGCTCGGCGATCAAGGGGCCGACGGTTTCACGGATGATGAGTTTCACCAGCCCGTCGTGAGTGTAATAGCTGCCGCTGGTTTTGCGCGCGAAGCTGGCGGGGCGAGCCAGAATTGAAAAATGTCTTTCTCGTTCGCTTCCTCTCCCGCTTGCGGGGGAGGATTGAGGAGGGGGCGTTTCTTCCACCACCAAACTGTATTCCAGCAGGCGTTCGTAAATGCCGCCGAGGTGTTGCACGGAGAGGTCGCGGTAGTTGATCCATGCACGCAGTAGGTCGGGACGGCGCGCGAGGTCGTCGAACAGCGGGGCGAATCTCGCATCCGCCACGCGGGTGCGCGCCAGCAGCGGCGCACGCGACTCTTCAAACAGGCCGCCGTTGTAGGCGGGCATGCCGATAGATGCGTCGCCTTGCGCGATGATGCGGAACAGGTCGCCCATGTGTTGCCAGTAGCGGGTGGCGCCGGCGCTGAACACATCGTTTGCATCGCGGCGCTTGGCAATGTCTTCGCGTATCTTGCGCAAGGCATAGTCGTCATAGCGCGTATCTCGCACCGGCAGCAGGTTGCGGTCTTCGGCGTAGAGAATGAACAGCAGGCGGTAGAGCAGGATCAGCGTGGCTTCGCGCAATTCATCCAGATAGGCAGCGGAAGCCGTTTGAGCCTGTGGATCGCCCGCTGCAAGAGCATCGGCGAGTTGCGGGAAGATGCTGGCGAACACGCGCGCACCCAAATCCTGCGAGACTTTTTCTTCGTATAGCCGCGCCTCGTTGAAAGCGTACTCGTGGAAAGTGCGCTGTTCCTTGTCCCATGTCTGGCGCAGAAAAGCGCCCAGATGGAACAGGCAGAAAAACAGTTTGATGCCGTGCCGCGCCTCGATGTCGAACAAGTTCTGGCCGGTGCCGGGAACGCCAAGTAGCGCGGCGAGGTCAAGCTCAAGAAATTCTTCGGAACGCGAACGTGCGCCCTGCCAGTACAGCCGCCACACCGCGCCGTTGGTGAGGATGCCCCAACGCACCGCGCGCTCGGAAGCAACCTCGACGCTGGAGAGGTAGCGCAATATCTGGTTCGACGGCGTGCCGGGGTCGAGGCGGCTGGCGGCGTCGCCGCGATCCAGCGGGCGCATCCAGCGCTTGGCTTCGAGGATGGCGGTGCCGTGGCGGTAGCGGCGGTCATCGCGCTTTTCGGCGCGCGCGGCCTGTTTGGCTTCATCATTTGGAAACAACAGAAAATCCGGCACGTCCTCGCGGCGTGTGCTGGTGGCGGTGACTTGCTTGAGGGTGAGACCATTCCAGCCCAGCAGATCAAGCACCCTTTCGATGATGTCTGCCTCGGTGTTGGCTTCGTTAAGCTGGCTGTCAGCCGCGAGCGGGGCGTAAATGCGCTGGAGGTCGGCGATGAAAATATTCAGCGCATCATCCGGCAACGCTTCCCAAACAGGTGTCGTCTTGATGCCATCGAGCAGAAAATCTTGCGAAAAAAGTTTGCCGTCCATGCGTCTTTAGGATGTTAGATGGGGTGCCTGTCAGATTTGCAGTCTAACATGCCGTGTATGTCCGGAATTGGGCCGATGCGGGGCGATAAGTGACAGCAACAAATTGTTTGCTGGCGGGTTTCGAACATTTTGAGTGGTGGGTTTCCAGCAAAAGACGCCGTTATTTCTGGTATTGATTCACCGCGCGGTTGTGCGCATCCAAGCTGCTGGAAAATTTCGAGCTGCCATCGCCGCGCGCCACGAAGTATAGCGCGTCGGTCTGCGCCGGATGCAAAGTCGCCTGTAGCGCGGCCAAGCCCGGCAAGGCGATCGGTGTCGGGGTCAATCCGCCGCGCGTGTAAGTGTTGTAAGGCGTGTCGGCCTGCAAATCCTGCTTGCGCAGGTTGCCGTCAAATTTGTCGCCCAAACCATAAATCACGGTGGGGTCGGTTTGCAGCAACATCCCCTTGCGCAGCCGGTTCACAAATACGCCGGCTATCATGGCACGGTCGTCCGGTGTGCCGGTTTCCTTCTCGACGATAGATGCCAGAATCAAGGCTTGATAAGGCGTTTGCAAAGGCAGGTCTGTCGCGCGCGCCGCCCACGCTTCCTGCAAGCGTTGTTGCATGGTTTTATAAGCGCGCTTGATGATCGCCAGGTCACTGCTGCCGGTGGCAAAGTAATATGAATCCGGAAAAAATAAACCCTCAGGGTGGTTTTCCGTCGCACCAATACGTTGCAAAATTTCGCTATCGGATAGGCTGCCAGTGTCATGCTTGATGTCAGTATTAGCATTCAATTCGGCGCGCAACTGCTTGAATGTCCAGCCTTCTATAATGACAATCTGGCTTTGGGTAACTTTGCCTTTGGTGATGATATGCAATAGTTCGAGCGGTGATACCGGGTGCTCTAACTCATAATTGCCCGCTTTGAGTTGCGCCGATTTACCCAGCATTCTCGCCAGCAAAACAAACGGCCAGCTTTGCTCCAGCAACCCGGCCTGCCGCATGTCGCGCGCCGCGATTTTCAGGCTGCTGCCCTGCTTCAAGGCAAATTCAAACGGCGTGGCGGGCAGCGGCAACGGGCGATAAACGTAGTAGCCAAAACCGGCTGTAGCCAGCAGCACAAGCAATACTGCAAAGGTAAATAGCCGCCGCATCATGCGTCCTGTTGTTCAA
>SCPW01000008.1 GCA_004298605.1 Gallionella sp. | reverse complement strand
GACGCGCAACTGGCGCGCCTGGACGAATGCGGCATCGTGCATATCGGCGCGGAAGTCGCGGTGGGCGATGTGCTGGTCGGCAAGGTGACGCCCAAGGGAGAGACGCAACTGACCCCGGAAGAAAAACTGCTGCGCGCGATTTTCGGCGAAAAGGCATCGGACGTGAAGGATACCAGCCTGCGCGTGCCGGCCGGCAGTTCCGGCACGGTGATCGACGTGCAGGTGTTCACCCGCGAAGGCCTGCAGCGCGACAAGCGCGCGCAACAGATCATCGATGACGAACTGAACCGCTACAAGAAGGATCTGGCGGACCAGATGCGCATCGTGGAAGCCGACGTGTTCGCGCGCCTGGAAAAACTGCTGCATAACAAGACAGCCAACGGCGGACCGAAAAAACTGGCCAAGGGCAGCAAGCTCACCAAGGAATATCTGCACAGCATCGAGCATCATCAGTGGTTCGATATCCGCGTGGCCGACGACGAGGTGGCGGCGCAGATGGAGCAGGTCAAGGAAGGTCTGGCGCAAAACCGCATCGAGTTCGATGCCGCGTTCGAACTGAAGAAAAAGAAGTTGACCCAGGGCGACGAGCTGCAAGCCGGCGTGCAGAAGATGGTCAAGGTGTATGTCGCGGTAAAGCGCCGCCTGCAGCCCGGCGACAAGATGGCCGGCCGCCACGGCAACAAGGGCGTGGTATCGCGCATCGTGCCGGTGGAAGACATGCCGCATATGGCCGATGGCACACCGGTGGATGTGGTGCTGAATCCGCTCGGCGTACCGTCGCGGATGAACATCGGGCAGATTCTCGAAACGCATCTGGGCTGGGCAGCCAAGGGCCTGGGCAAGAAGATCGACGAGATGCTGCAAGCCAACGCCAGGATCGCGGATGTGCGCAAATTCCTCAACAGGATATATAACCACCATAATGGCCAGACCGTGGATATGGAGGCGCTCGGCGACGACGAGATCATCGAGTTGTGCCGCAACCTGAAGAATGGTGTGCCGTTTGCGACGCCGGTGTTCGACGGTGCCAGCGAAGAGGAAATCAAATACATGCTGGAACTGGCCGATCTGCCGCTGTCCGGCCAGACCACGCTATACGACGGGCGCACCGGCGAGGCATTCGATCGCCCGGTGACGGTCGGCTACAAGCATGTGCTGAAGCTGCACCACCTGGTGGACGACAAGATGCACGCGCGCTCCACCGGCCCGTACAGCCTGGTGACGCAACAGCCGCTGGGCGGCAAGGCGCAGTTCGGCGGCCAGCGTTTCGGCGAGATGGAAGTGTGGGCGCTGGAGGCCTACGGTGCGGCTTACACCTTGCAGGAGATGTTGACCGTCAAGTCGGACGATGTGGCGGGGCGCACCAAGGTTTATGAAAACATTGTCAAGGGCGATCACAAGATCGATGCCGGCATGCCGGAATCCTTTAACGTAGTCATCAAGGAAATCCGTTCCTTGGGTATCGATATGGATTTGGTACGTCACTAGGTATTAGGGAGTAGGTCGGGCGTTAGCCCGACCAGGCGTTAGTATCGGGCTAAAGCCCGACCTACCAACCGGAGTAAGGAGTCTCACATGAAATCATTGCTGGATTTGTTCAAACAGGTCACACAAAAGGAAGAATTCGACGCGATCAGGATAGGCCTCGCCTCTCCGGAGAAGATACGCTCCTGGTCATACGGCGAAGTCAAAAAACCGGAAACCATCAACTACCGCACCTTCAAGCCGGAGCGCGACGGCCTGTTCTGCGCCAAGATTTTCGGGCCGGTGAAGGACTATGAGTGCCTGTGCGGCAAGTACAAGCGCCTGAAGCACCGCGGCGTGATCTGCGAGAAATGCGGCGTGGAAGTCACCCTGTCCAAGGTGCGCCGCGAGCGCATGGGACATATCGAACTGGCCAGCCCGGTGGCGCATATCTGGTTCCTGAAGTCTTTGCCTTCGCGTCTCGGCATGGTTCTGGATATGACCCTGCGCGACATCGAGCGCGTGCTGTATTTCGAAGCCTATGTGGTCACGGAACCCGGTATGACGCCGCTGAACCGCGGACAGTTGCTGTCCGAAGATGACTACCTCGCGAAGACCGAAGAATACGGCGACGAGTTTACCGCGATGATGGGAGCGGAAGGTATCCGTGCGCTGTTGAGCGGTCTGGATGTGATCAGCGAAATCGAAACTATCCGCGCTGAACTTGCAGCAACCGGTTCGGAAACCAAGATCAAGAAATACGCCAAGCGGCTGAAAGTGTTGGAGGCATTCAATGCGTCCGGCATAAAGCCGCAGTGGATGGTGTTGGAAGTGCTGCCGGTGCTGCCGCCGGAACTGCGCCCGCTGGTGCCGCTGGATGGCGGACGATTTGCGACTTCCGACCTGAACGATTTATATCGCCGCGTGATCAACCGCAACAACCGCCTGCGCCGTTTGCTTGAATTGAAGGCACCGGACATCATCGTGCGCAACGAGAAGCGCATGCTGCAGGAAGCGGTGGATTCGTTGCTGGACAACGGCCGTCGCGGCAAGGCGATGACCGGCGCGAACAAGCGCCAGCTTAAATCGCTGGCCGACATGATCAAGGGCAAGAGCGGCCGTTTCCGCCAGAATTTGCTGGGCAAGCGCGTGGACTATTCCGGACGCTCGGTGATCGTGGTGGGCCCGCAACTCAAGCTGCATCAATGCGGCCTGCCAAAGAAAATGGCGCTGGAGTTGTTCAAGCCGTTCATCTTCAGCAGGCTCGAAGCGATGGGCCTGGCAACGACCATCAAGGCCAGCAAGCGCATGGTGGAAGCCGAAGAGCCGATC
>SCPW01000089.1 GCA_004298605.1 Gallionella sp. | reverse complement strand
CCCTCGGCATCCATCTGCACCACGGCATCCATGGCAGTTTCGATGGTGGCGCGCAGGCGCGCTTCATCCTCGCGGCGCGCTTCGAGCAGGGCGTTGAACCCGTCGGCCATTTCGTTGAAGCTGTCGCCCACCAGGCTGAGCTCGTCGCGCGTGCCGAGCTTGACCCGCACGTTCAGGTCACCGCCGGCAAAGGTGCGCGCGGAACGCGCGAGCGACTGGATGCTGCCGACAATGGCGTAGTAGATGCTGACCGATAAATACACCACCGCCAGAAACAGCAGCAGGGCGGTGCCGACGCTCACGCGCAGCGTGTTTTCCGCCCGGGCGATGCGCGCCCTGATAAGCGCCTCGGTCGTCGGCAACAGCGAGTCGTACATTTGCGTGTAGCCATTGTCGATGGCCACGGTGGCGATTTCCAGAAAGTTGTCGGGTGGCGTGGCGAAACGGCCTGTCAGGATATCCGATGCCACGAGGTCGGTAATCTGCTGCGCCGAATCGGAAATGCTCCCGAACGTTGCCGAGATCGAACTTTGCAATGCCGGGTTATAGCGACCGGTTTTGTCGAGGTTGACCTTGAGCTCCTTGAGCGCAGTTTCGAGTTCGGCGATCAAGGCGCCCAATTTAATTTTCTGGGGTTCGGTGATTTGCCGCCTGGCCAGGATGCCGGTGCCATATGCGCGTATCTGCCCGAGATGTTCAAACGCGCGCGGCAGTTTGTTGATGGCGGTGTCGATCAGGTAGAACGTGCCGATCTCCTGGTCCAGGGTCAGCGCATATTCATCGGCGGCAGCCACCTCGAACGACCATATTTGATCGATCAGGCCGGTATGCGCGGCGAGGTTCCCGGCCATCGTCCAACCGAGCCCTTCTTTCCGCAGCCGCTCCCAGTTTGTTTTGATATGCCGGAAACTCTCGCTTGAGGCCAAGCTTGGGGGCAGCTTGCCTTCCATCGCATCAAACGCCTCGGCGGCTTCCTTTTCCTTGGCGGCAAGCCTGTCCCGCATGGCTTCGTTGCCGCCGAGGAGTTCGGCGGAAAGCACGCGGTGTTGCTGGATGAACTGTACGGCCCGGAAAATCGGCTTGATCAGCGCAATGCCTTCCAGCTCCCGCTGCGAGGGTTGGATAACCCGGTCAAGGCTGACAAACAGGCTGTACACCACCACCGAAATCGCGACCAGCGACACCAGCCACAGCAGCGTAAATTTTTTGGTATAGCTTATGCGGTTCAGCAGGGCGATGGCGGGGGAAAAGATCGCCTGCATGATCCCCCCCGCGCTTTTATTGTCAGCTATATGCATACCTTTGCGCCTTTAACAGAACAAACAGTTGCAATTCGATGCTGCATCCGCGTTATTTTCGCGCGGCCAGGAGCCGGCTTCTACCGTTGTGCCAACCGGCAATAATCAGGCGCGGCGTTTGAACTCGTTGGTGCGTGTGTCGATTTCGATCTTGTCGCCGATTTCGATGAAGGCCGCGACCGGCAATTCGAAACCGGTGTTGATTTTGGCCGGCTTCATCACTTTGCCTGAAGTGTCACCGCGCACCGCGGGCTCAGTGTAAACGACTTCGCGCACGATGGTGTTGGGCAGTTCGACCGAAATTGCCTTATCGTTGTAAAACACCACTTCGCAAGCCATGCCGTCTTCGACATAATTGATCGCGTCGCCCATGCTTTCGGCTTCGATTTCATACTGGTTGTATTCGCTGTCCATGAACACGTACATCGGCTCCGCAAAATAGGAGTAAGTCACCTCCTTGCGGTCCAGAATAATCTGGTCGAATTTGTCGTCGGCGCGATACACGGTTTCCTGCGCGGAATCGGTCAACAGATTCTTCATCTTCATTTTGACCACCGAACCGTTGCGCCCGGAGCGGCTGTAGTCGGCCTTGAGTACGACCATCGGCTCGGTGCCGACCATAATGACGTTGCCCGCGCGGACTTCCTGTGCTGTTTTCATGTTAGCTACCCCTCGAATTTAAAGGCGTGGATATTACCGATTTTCT
>SCPW01000088.1 GCA_004298605.1 Gallionella sp. | reverse complement strand
TGGGGATGGGTTTGAGCGGTGGAGCAGATACGTACAGCGTAACCCCCACCCCCATCCCAACCCCCTGAAGGGGAAGGAGGAAAACTTGGCCGCCTTCAGGCGGCTCACGGTTTTATCGGCTCCTTTGAGGGGCTCACCTAATAAGCCCCCGGCTTTGCCGGGGGTAATTTAACTAATGGTATTTCAAGAGGTTCCATCTCTTTATGATGCGCATCAGGAAAATTATGGAGAACCTGCCTCGCGGCAAAATCGGTCTGTTTGTTGCCATCGCGGTGACGGTGGCCGCGTTGTTCGCCGCACTGTTGTATGGCCGGTATGGGCAAGCAAAGCCGGTCATAAAAATCGGTGTACTGCATTCGTTGACCGGCGCGATGGCGGTCAGTGAAACCCCGCTGGTGGATGCGGTGCGGCTGGCGGTGGAAGAGGCCAATCAGTCCGGCGGGGTGAATGGCGCGCAGATCGAGATGGTCGTTGCGGACTGCCGTTCGGATGCCGCGTATTGCGCGCAGCAGGCCGAGAAGCTCATCGCGCGGGATGGTGTTCGGGCGCTGTTCGGCTGCTGGACATCGGCCTGCCGCAAGGCGGTAAAAACCGTCGTCGAGAAACACCATCATCTGCTGTTCTACCCGCTGCAATATGAAGGCCTGGAGCAATCGCCCGACATCGTTTACACCGGCGCGGCACCCAATCAGCACGTCATTCCGATGGCGTTATGGGCGTTGCAGAATAAGGGCAAACGCTTTTACCTGATCGGCCAGGATTGTATTTTCCCTCGCACCGCGAACCTCATGGTCAAGGACGTGCTGTTTGCCCGGGGCGGGCAGTTGCTCGGCGAGCGGTATGTGCCGCCGGGGGCGGGAGATATGGTGGCGGCGGTGGAGGAGATTGTCGCGCGGCGGCCCGATTTTGTCCTGAATACGCTGAATGGCGATAGCAATCTGCATTTCTTTCGCGCGCTGCATGAAGCGGGCATCAGCGCAGCAAAACTGCCGGTGTTTTCCACCGGTGTTGCCGAAGTGGAACTGGCGGCAATGGGAGCGGGTTTGATGGCGGGGCATTACGCCGCCTGGAATTATTTTCAAAGTTTGGATAATGCCGGGAACAAAGCCTTTGTCGAACGTTTCAAGCAGCGCTTTGGCAGAGCGCGCGTGCTGGACGATCCGATGGAAGCTTCCTATATCGGCGTGAAACTGTGGGTGGAAGCTGTCCGCAGCCAGGGTGCGACCGACCTGGCGCTGATAAAAACCACGCTGGCGCATCAAACTCTCGTTGCGCCGCAGGGAATCGTGGCAGTCGATTTCGACAACAGGCATCTGTGGAAAAAGGCATATATCGGCGAGGCACGCGCCGATGGGCAATTCGAGATTGTCTGGCAATCCGCCAACCCGGTTCACCCCGCGCCTTTTCCATCCTTTCGCAACCGTGCGGAGTGGCTTGCCGCGCAGCAGTTGTTGCCGGGAGCGAAGCCATGAACCATGGTTTCGGGGTGAAAGGCATCCCGCTCTCCTATCGCTTTTTGATCTGGTATATCGTTGTTGCGCTGCTACCGTTGGCTCTGTTTGGTTATCTGAGCTTGCGGCAACACGAAGCCGAATTGCGCGCTGAAACATTGGGCCGGATGTCGCGCCTGGCGGATAAGAAAACGCTGCAAATTAAAACCTATCTGTCCGAACGGGTCCAGGATGCGGAGCTGCTGGCGCGCAGCGATCTGGCAGAGTTGGCCATGCGGGATTTGTCGCGCGCTTACACGCGCTATCTCCCCAGTTCGGCGGAATACCGCAAAGCGGCAAAAGGACCCGATAAAGACTTTAGCGCTTATATTGGCAGAGATACGCTGTTTTACGACGTGTTGCTGATTACGCCACAGGGCGAAATCGTTTATACATACAAACGTGAGCCGGATTTTGCGACCAATCTGATCGACGGCCCCTATCGCGATTCGCAGTTGGCACAGGCATTTCGCGAATCGCGCATGACGCTGGAAAGCAACATTTCAGACTTCGAGCACTACGCGCCTTCCGATGCGCCCGCCGCATTTATCAGCGCGCCGATCATCCGCGAGGGTGTGTTGCTGGGGGGCGTCGCCTTTCAACTGGATACGCAGCATGTCTATCGGATGGCGTTGGAGAGCACCGGGCTGGGGGTGACCGGGGAAACCTTGCTCGCCAAATTGATGAGCACCGGCGATGCATTGTTTGTCGCGCCGCTCAGGCATGACCCGCAGGCCGCCATGCAGCGCATAATCGAAATGAAAACAACGGCTATTCCGATGCGCCATGCCCTGGCGGGCGAGCGCGGCGAGGGAATAGAAACCGACTATAGCGGCAGGCAGGTTGTCGCCGCGTGGCGCTACCTGCCCGAATTGCGCTGGGGAGTGGTGGTCAAGATGGATGCCGGCGAGGCGTTCGCACCCATTTACCGTCAACGGAAAAATCTTCTGGCAGCCTTGCTGGCATTGGCCGGGCTGGGCGGATTTGTCGCGTTCTATTTCGGGCGGCAGATGGTCGCGCGGCTCAAGGATTTTGCGCGGAATGCCGATGAGGTCGCCCGGGGCGATTTGAGCAAACGTGCGGATGAATCCGGCAGGGATGAAATCGGCGCGCTGGCACATTCCTTTAACCACATGACAGCAAGCCTGCAATCGTTGTATCGCACGCTGGAAGACCGTGTCATGGAACGCACCCGCGAGTTGAATGTGGCCAATGAGCAGTTGCATAAAGAAATTATCGGGCGCGAGCATATAGAAAAGGCGCTGCGGAAAAGCCAGGATTTTTTCCGGACGCTTTCCGCCGTCAATCCGGTGGGCATTTTCCGGGCGGATGCCTCGGGAAATTACGAGTTCGTCAACCAGCGCTGGTGCGATATTGCCGGAATCAAACAAGAAGATGCCATGGGCGATGGCTGGTCCGGCGCGATTTATGGGGATGACCGCGAAAAAGTCCATGCGGAATGGGCATCCTCCTTAGTAGAACAACGCCCATTCAGCCTCGAATACCGGTTCCGGCATCCGGATGGCAGCTTTATTTGGGTCTATGGCCAATCTACTGCTGTGCGTGACGATGGCGGAAACATATCCGGCTACGTGGGCACGATTACCGACATCACCGCGCGCAAACGGGCCGAGGAGGAAGTCAGTAATCTGGCGTTCTATGACGCATTGACCGGGTTGCCCAACCGGCGTTTGCTGCTGGACCGTTTTCGTTTGGCGCTGTCGGCATCGGCGCGCGGCCATCATTATGGCGCGGTGCTGTTCCTCGACATGGACAAGTTCAAAACGCTCAACGATACGCTGGGGCACGATTACGGCGATCTGTTGTTGATCGAGGTGGCGAGGCGCATCCAGTCCTGCGTGCGCGAGATGGATACCGTGGCGCGGTTTGGCGGCGATGAGTTCGTGGTGCTGATCGAAGAAGCCGATGCGGCCGCGGGAGAGGCTTCGCAAAAAATCGCGCTGGTTGCCGAAAAGATACGCGCATCACTGGCTGCCCCCTACCGGCTCAACGAGTATGAGTGCCACAGTTCGCCGAGTATCGGGGTGTGCCTGTATCGCGGCAATGAAGAATCGGCGGATACTTTGCTCAAGCACGCCGACATGGCCATGTACCGGGTAAAAGACACCGGGCGGAACGCGGTGCGGTTCTTCGACCCCGCCATGCAGCGAGCGGTGGAAGCCCACGCCACGCTGGATATGGATTTACGCCATGCCGTCCCCGGCCATCAATTGCGTTTGTATTACCAGCTTCAACTGGACAGCGAACATCGCCCGCTGGGCGCAGAAGCACTGGTGCGCTGGATACACCCGAAGCGCGGCATGGTTTTACCCGCGCAACTCATTCCTGTCGCCGAGGAAAGCTCGCTGATCCTGGATATAGGCAATTGGGTGCTCGACACCGCCTGCCAGCAGCTTGCGGCATGGGATAAAAATGAACGGACACGTGGCCTGGAGCTTGCGGTCAACGTCAGCGCGCAGCAATTCAGGAGGCGCGACTTTGCGGAGACTGTTGCCGCAGCGGTTCGCGCCCATCGGGTTAACCCGGCGCGTTTGAAGCTGGAATTGACCGAGAGTGTGATGTTGAACGATGTCGCCGACGTAGCGCCCAAGATGCGCGCGCTAAAAGCGCTCGGCGTCAAATTGTCGCTGGACGATTTTGGAACAGGTTATTCATCGCTTTCTTATTTGAAGCAACTGCCGCTCGACCAGATCAAGATCGACCGGAGCTTCGTGCGCGATATCGCGACCGGCCCGAACGATGCGGTCATGGTGCGAACCATCATCGGCATGGCACAGAATTTCCGCCTGAACGTGATTGCCGAAGGTGTAGAAACTGAGGTGCAACTGGCTTTGCTCAAAGAAAATGGCTGCATGGTCTACCAGGGTTTCCTGTTCGGCAAGCCGATGCCGATTGGGGAGTTTGAAGCGTTGCTCGGAAAATTGCGGGGCAACCGATAGCCCGTTTTATCTTTGCCCCCTGTCCTGGTCGTGCCCGTGGCGCCGGTACAGCGCGGCCATGATGCCGGACAGCAGCAGGCCGAATACCAGGATGATGAAGTAGATGCTGAAATCCAGTTTCTGCATCATGGCGTACAGCCCCAGCATCGCGAAAATGCTCAGATTTTCGTTGAAGTTCTGCACCGCGATGGATCGCCCCGCGCCCATCAGCAGGTGGCCGCGGTGTTGCAGCAGCGCGTTCATCGGCACCACGAAATAGCCGCCCATCGCGCCGATCGCAATCAGCAGGAAAATCGCCAGCGCGCTGTCGGTCACCGGGATCATCATCAGCACGACGACGCCCATCGCAATGCCGACCGGCAACACTTTCACCGAGTGCTCCAGCTTGACGAATTTTGCCGCCAGCACCGAGCCGATGGCGATGCCGATGGCCACCCAGGCGGTGAGCCTGGCGGCCGCGCCGATGTCGTAATGCAGGGCTACGGCCGCCCAGGCCAGCACCAGCAGGCGCAACGTGGCTCCCGCTCCCCAGAACAGCGTGGTGACCGCCAGCGAAACTTGGCCGAGCGGGTCTTTCCACAGCAGTTTGAAGCAGTGCCAGAAATCCTTGACCAGGAAGGCGGGGCTGCGGCTGAGCGGTTTGTGGTCGATGGCCACATGCGGGATGTAGAGGTTGAAAATCGCGGCGGCGATGTAAATGACCACGATGACGGCGATGGCCAGTTCCGCGATACTGCCGACCAGCGGAATATCCAGCGTTTGCAGCAGGGGGGCGATAATTTTCGGGCTGATGAGCACGCCGCCCACCACCGCGCCGAGCACGATGGCGGCGACTGTCAGCCCCTCCATCCAGCTATTCGCCTCGACCAACTGGTCGGGCGGGAGATATTCGGTGAGGATGCCGTATTTGGCGGGCGAGTAGGCCGCCGCCCCCAGGCCGACCAGGCAGTATGCGATCAGGGGGTGGACGCCGACCAGCATGACGACGCAGCCGGCCAGCTTGATGATGTTGCTGATAAACATCACGCGCCCTTTGGGCAGCGAGTCGGCAAATGCGCCGACGAAAGGCGCCAGCACGATGTACGAAACGATGAAGCTCTGCTGCAATACCGGCGTATGCCAGGACGGCGAGCTTAAATCCTTGAGCAGGGCAATCGCGGCAAACAGCAGGGCGTTGTCGGCGAGCGCGGATAAAAATTGCGCCGCGAGGATGATGTAGAAACCGGAATTCATTCGGCGGGGATTATTTTTGTGAGGGCGTTTTATATCATGAAAGGGGTGCCCCTGCTATTATTCGCGCCTATTAAATCCTTGCGATAAGTAATTTTCATGCCTCGCCCCATACAAGCCAGCATAGACTTGGGCGCGCTGGAGAATAATCTCCGGGTGGCGCGCCGCGCCGCGCCGTCCGCCCGCGTCATGGCGGTCATCAAGGCGGACGGCTATGGCCATGGTTTGCTGCGGGTGGCCGGCGCGCTGTCTGCCGCAGATGGTTTCGCGCTGCTGGATATCCGGGATGCGGCGCAGTTGCGCGAGGCGGGTTTCCGCCAGCCTATCCTGCTGCTGGAAGGATTTTTCGGAGCGGAAGATTTGGCCGCTATCGCCGGATACGATCTGGCCTGCGTCATCCACAGCGCGTGGCAGATCGCTTTGCTGGACGCTTATCCGGGACGCGAAAAACTGGATGTCTGGCTCAAGGTCAATAGCGGCATGAACCGCCTGGGGTTTGCGCCGCAGAACGTGGCGCGGGCGATGGAACAACTGCGCCGCCACCGCGCGGTGCGCGACATTACCCTGATGACACATTTCGCCAATGCCGACGAGGCGCGCGGTGTGGCCGAACCGCTCGCCCTGTTCAACGATCTTGCCGCGCCCTGCCGCGCGGCGCGCAGCCTGGCGAATTCCGCCGCGCTGTTGCGCTATCCGGAAACGCACGGCGACTGGGTGCGCCCCGGCATCATGCTGTATGGCGCGTCGCCGTTCGCCGAAGTCAGCGCACAGCAACTCGGGCTGAAACCGGCGATGACCTTGAGCAGCCGAATCATCGCCACGCAGGAATTGCGCGCTGGCGACGAAATCGGCTACGGCGCGCTGTTTCGCGCCGACCATACGATGCGCATCGGCATCGTCGCCTGCGGCTATGCCGACGGCTACCCGCGCCAGAGCGGAAGGGTGGAGCCGGAGGCTCCGGGCGCACACCGGCCTGCCCCCGGCGGGTGCGCGCCGGGCGGCACGCCGATATTGGTGGACGGGCAGCGCACGCAAACTTTGGGGCGTGTCTCGATGGATATGCTGTTCGTGGATTTGAGCGAGCTTCCGCAAGCCGGTTCCGGGAGCGCCGTCACGCTGTGGGGCGAGGGTTTACCGGTTGAAGAGGTCGCGCGCGCGGCGGGAACCATCAGCTATGAATTGATGTGCGCGCTGGCGGCGCGGGTTCCGACCAGTTCAAAATGATTCGGTGGGGCATCCCCCCTTCCCCCGGGAACGCCCTTTCCTCAACCCTCTCCCGCTTGCGGGAGAGGAAGCAAACAAGAAGAGCAATCGCTGATTCCTGCATGGGAAGGGAGCCTGTCGAAGGTGGGAAGGGGTAATTTAATTCAGTGAGGTAAACCCCCGGCTATGCCGGGGGACTAAGTAAGGTTCGACCGTGTGATACGGTCGCTCCAGTTTTATTCCCTCCCCTTCAAGGGGAGGGTTAGGGTGG
>SCPW01000087.1 GCA_004298605.1 Gallionella sp. | reverse complement strand
CGATCGGGGAATTCCTGGCGCTGGTAGACCGTGAGCTGGGAGCGTTGCTGGTAGCTGCCCCCCTCCCTCTCCCCCAACCCCTCTCCCGCAAGCGGGCGATAACCAGCGACTTGCCCGCTTGCGGGCTTAGTCGAATGGCTAGTAGTTCCATCAGGGGAGTAGGAACCCAGCGCGGTATGCACCGCTACACGCGCGGCATCGCGTGCCCAATGCGGCAACGCTGCATCTGACATGGTTTTGCCCCTCTCACGCTCTTCTTCTATCCAGCCAACAATTTTTTGCCAGCCGGCTGATTGCCAGATTTCAAATGGGCCGCTGTCCCAGCCGAAGCCCCAGCGCACCGCAAAATCGAGATCGCGCGCGTTGCCGGCAATGTCGGCCAAGTGTACGCCGCAATAATGGAACAGGTCGCGGAACACGCTCCAAACGAACTGCGCCTGCGGGTGCGCGCTGCCGCGCAGGTCGTGGAGTTTTTTGCCCCAGTCGCGCTCGCGCAGGATCGCTTTCACGCCATCGTCCACTTCGCCGTGCGACGGGCGATATTGCTTGCTGCCCAAATCCAGCACATGGATATCCTTGCCCATCTTCTGGTATACGCCGCGCTTGGCTTTCTGCCCGAGGGCGCCCTGCTCGATCAGGCTGTTCAGCCAATCCGGCACGGCGTAATAGGCATGCCAGGGGTCGTCGTGCAGGTTGTCGCGCATGGTGTTGACCACATGCGCGAAGGTGTCCAAGCCGACCACGTCCAGGGTGCGGAATGTCGCGCTCTTGGGGCGACCGAGGTAGCGCCCGGTCAATGCGTCCACGGTATCGAAACCCAGACCGAGACGCTGCGCGTGATGCAAGGTGGCGAGCAGGGAAAATACGCCGATGCGGTTGGCGAGGAAGTTGGGCGTGTCTTTGGCGCGCACCACGCCTTTGCCCAGGCCGGACACCAGAAAGGTTTCGAGCTGGTTGAGCAAAAGCGCATCGGTTTCGATGCAGGGAATCAATTCGACCAGATGCATATAGCGCGGCGGATTGAAAAAGTGGATGCCGCAAAAGCGATGGCGCAGATTCTCCGGGAACACCTGCGCCAGCTTGTTGATCGACAGGCCCGAGGTGTTGCTGGCGAAGATGGTTTGCGCGCCGAGATGGGGCGCAACCTTGCGGTACAGATCGGCTTTCCAGTCCATGCGCTCGGCAATCGCCTCGATGACCAGATCGCAGTCGCGCAATTGGTCGAGATGCTGATCGTAATTGGCCGCCGCGATGAAATTGAGCCGGGAGGGGCTGGCCAGCGGGCTGGGGTCGAGTTTCTTCAAGCCCTCCAGCGCCTTGTTCACAATGCCGTTTAATGAAGGCTCGCGTAGCGAAACAGCGCCCCTCTCTCCCGCAGGGATTGAAGATTGCCTTCCTCCTTCGCCTCCTCTCCCGCTTGCGGGAGAGGATTGAGGAGAGGGCAGCGGGAGAGAGCTAGGAGAGAGGGCTGGCTCGCCCTCGCGCGCCGGCAAATCGAACAGGATGGTCGGCACATCCGCGTTGACCAGATGCGCGGCAATCTGCGCGCCCATCACTCCTGCACCTAACACCGCTACTTTGCGTATCCGAAAATGACTGCTCATCGCATTGCTCCAAATTGTGTCACCAAGCAAAAACGGGAAGGCGAACCTTCCCGTCGTTAACGTCATGCCGTTTTAAAAGCCATGCGTGTACTGCACGCTCAAAATATCCACCTTGTTGTCAGAAACACCGATCAATGCCCCACGACCCGTTGCCTGTGCGGCACTCAACGCCGGGGGGCCGCTCATGTTAAGCGATGGGTCTTTAATAAACAGGTGCGCATAACCGAAATCAACCGCGCTTTCTTTGGTCGGTTTATATTGCCCGCCCACAGACAGCCAGGTGCGGTCCTGGTCGGGCAGACGCGCGATGCGGTAGGTATCCGATGTGGGCGTCTGGTCATATGCGATGCCGACACGCGACAGCCACTGGCTGTCATAGCGGTAATTTGCCCCCGCACCCACCCGCCATGTATCGCGCCATTTAAACGGCACACTCTCCAAAGAAAGCCCGCTGGCGATCCCGCTGCTGCGATAAATATCGAGGGATTGTATTGAACTCCATCGGGTTTGGGTCGCATCGGCCAGCACTTCCCACTTCGGGTTGAGCTGGTGCTTGACCGCGACAGAATAAGTCGCCGGTAATTTGATGTCTGCGGTAATCTGGCTGTCCCCGATTTGCGCCGCAAGCGCGGCGCTCCCGGCAACTCCGGCATCCAGCGCCGCCGTGCGGCCGTAATACGCAGCCGAACCGGAAAGCCGGTAGCTCATGGCAGAGCGGTACGCAAGCCCGACCACCGTATCCGGCGTGACATTGATCATCGCGCCCAGGTTGTAGCCCCAGGCACTGTCATTGCCCACAATCTTGTTGCTGCCTTCGGTATTGGCGGGCGCCCCGAAAGCGACGTAGTTGACCGCCTTGGTCAGCTCCGCCTCGGCCCGCTGCCAATTGACGCCGAAGCCGAGCGCAACGTTGTCGTTAGCCTTGTACGCGACACTCGGGTTCAGGTTATAGGTTTTGATGTCCGACTTGATGGCGTGGAAACGTCCCATCCAGTTGGCGTCATATTCGGTCTTGAGGCCGAAAGGCGCGCCAAAGCCGAGGCCCGCGCTCCATTTCGGATCAAGCGCCCAGGCAAAATAAGCACTGGGCACCAGAGCCATCCCCCCCGCGTCTCCGCCTGCCCCGCCGACGGCGGCCTGCCCGGCGGCCGGAACGGAGGCAATATTGGTAAATTTGATCGACGGCGTAATGGTATTAGCCACAACCACAACCTGCTTGCCGCTCAAACGCGACATACCGGCCGGGTTGAAAAATATCGTCGAAGCATCTTCGGCGCTCGCCGCGCCGCCCGCATAAGCATTGCCCAACCCGCTGCCGCTCTGCTCGATCAGCGCGAAGCCGGAAGCGGCCACACTTCCCGACATCGCCAGTAACGCACTTGCCACAGACCAACCGACTACCGTTTGCTTGAACTTCATGAGCGCATCTCCAATACTGTTGTTGATAAAAAATTTGAATACAATAAATCTGTCCAATTTGGGGGTGCGGGGGCATGACCCCGCACCCCCAAATTAACCCGGCGGAACAACGCGCGGCTTGCGGTCATCGTCCACCGCCACATAAGTCAGCGTCGCTTCGGTCACTTTTATGCAGGTCGGTTTAACCGGATCGCGCTGCGCGTATACCTCGACATTGACGGTAATGGAGGTATTTCCCACCTTGACGATGTGCGCGTAAAAACTGACCACATCACCCATGAATAACGGCTGCTTGAACAGGAAGGAATTCACCGCCACCGTCGCTACCCTCCCGCGCGCGCGATGCAGCGCGGGAATGCTACCCGCGACATCGACCTGCGCCATGATCCAGCCGCCGAACACATCGCCGGTGTAGCTGCAATCGCTGGGCATCGCGACAATGCGCAAGGTCGGCTCGCGCTGTGGCAGTGTGGTGGTAGCCGGCTGATGTTCATCCACGTTCAGTGCCCCTCATAAAGTTCTTTGATCTGCGCGGCAAATCGTTTCGCCACTTCGTTACGTTTCAGTTTCAGCGTAGGCGTGAGCAGGCCGTTGTCTATGCTCCACGGCTCCTGCAACAACAATACGCGGTGTACGTTGGCATAGCCGGGAAAGCCGCGCAGATTAGCTGCAATACGCTCCAATACGCTGGCCTGCACACGGCTGTCGGTAAGCGATTCCGGTATATCGGCGCGCACGCCGACTTCTCTGGCGAACTGCTGCCAGGCTTCGGGGTTGAGCACGGCCAGAGCGACCAGATAGGGGCGCGCCTCGCCGAATATCATCACCTGGTCGAACAAATGATCGTGCAGGATCGCCAGCTCCATATCGTTCGGCGGAATTTTTTCGCCGTTCGACATGACGATGATTTCCTTGGTGCGCCCGGTAATGTAGATATGCCCGGTCTCGCCGATGCGCACCACATCGCCGGTGTTCAGCCAGCCGTCGGCGTCGATCATGGCGCGCGTCGCCGCCGGGTTATTCCAGTAGCCCAGCATCACGTTCGGCCCTTTCACCAGCAACTCGTTCTGCTCGCCGAGGCGCACCCGCACATCGCGGATCGGCTGGCCGACGCTGTCGGGGAAATTATTTTCCGGGTAATTTCCGCTGATCACCGGGCTGGTTTCGGTCAGGCCGTAGCCCTGTATCACGGATAGCCCCAATCCGATAAACACGCGCGAGACCTCCGGCGATAGCGCCGCACCGCCGCTGAGGGCAACGCGCAGCCGCCCGCCGAGGCGGTCGAGCACTTTTTGCGCGACCAGTTTATTCAACAAGGGCCAGAGCAGGAACGATGCCTGCCACGGGCCGCGCCCTTGCTGGTGCAGGAAACGCGCCCAGCCGGTTTCCACGGTAAAGTTGAACAGCTTGCGCTTGAGCGGCGAACCTTCCTCCAGCTTGGCGCGCACCGCGCCATACACGCGCTCGTAAATGCGCGGCACCGAAATCAGCAGCGTCGGGCGTATCGTCTGCAAATCCTCGGACAGCAGCGGCACGGAACGGGCAAAAGCCACCGTCGCGCCAGCCATCACGGTCAGGTAATAACCGACGGTGCGCTCGAAAGTATGCGACAGCGGAAGAAATGACAAAAATGTATCGTTCTCGTCAACCCGGAAAAAATCCAGACAAGCATAGGCATTGGTCAGCATATTGGCGTGGCTCAGCATCACCCCTTTGGGTCTGCCGGTGGTGCCGGAGGTGTAAATGAGGCTGGTCAAGTCGTTAGAACAAATTTCGCGAGGCGAAAACCCATCCCCACCCCCTCCCTCCCCTTGAAGGGGAGGGAGAATTGTCCCTTCCCTTTCAAGGGGGAGGTTGGGAGGGGGATGGGTTGGATGGGGGTGGGTTGGATGGAGATGTCCAAGAGGATTGGCGGGAGGGAGCTGCAACTGCGCCGTCTTGGGCAGGAATTCATCCATGGATTTCAGGCGCGGTTCGCCGCTGTCGCGCACCGCGTCGATACTCACGAAGCACTTCACGCCGCCGAGCTGGTCGCGCACCGTACACAACGCCTGCCATTGCTCGCCCGTTTCAAACAGCAGCACTTTCACCCCGGCATCGTTGACGATATAGGCCACGTTGTCCGGCCTGTCCATCGTGTACAACGGCACGACCACCAGCCCCAGCGACATCGCCGCCTGATCGAACATGATCCAGTAAGGGCTGTTGCGCAGCATGATGGCGACGCGGTTGCCGCGCTGCAAACCCAGCCCGGCCAATGCCGCCTGCCAGCGCGCCACTTCGTTGCCCATCTGCCGCCAGGTAAGGTCGCGCCACGCATCCTGCCAAAAATGCCGGTAGGCGACTTTATCCGGTGAGCGGCGCACGCGCTCCACGAACAGGCCATGCAATGTGATGGCTTCTTCCGGTTTAATGATGTTGTCCGAGTTATCCATAACTTTCTCCATCAAATCATCTTGGGAAATACAGTAACACCCCAAACCAACCCCCCTCAGTCCCCCCTTGTCAGCGGGGAAGCCCTTAAACCTCCCCTGACAAGGGGAGGTTTGGAGGGGTTGGCCTGCGAAAATTTAAGTGTACATGACACTATAAAACTGGAGCCGCCGCCCGCAACGCCTCCGGCGCAAAATCATCCACCATGATGACCTTGCGGCGCAGCGCGTAATCGCGTTCCAGTTGCAGCGCCTGCTCCGCGCTGACGATGCCTTTGTCGCGCGCTTCGGCGATGCGCGGCAATTCTTCCAGGCCGGTCAGCTTGCCGGCCTTGCGCGCCTCTTCCAGCTTGGCCTGTAACGGCTCGCACAGCAGTGTGCTGGCGAGCGCGGCTTCCAGCGCGCCCACCGCCTCCATCTCATCGTAATCATAAAATTCGCGCAGCGATTCGTTTGCCTCCTCTCCCGCAGGCGGGATAACCAGCGACTTGGCTGCGGTTTCTTGCAGCCTAGTCGAATGGCTAGTTGTTTCATCCAGAGGATTGAGGTGAGGGTAAGGAGCATGATGTGCTTCTTTTTTCTTGCCATGCACCTTGGGCAGATACATCCCCGCGGTCAGGCGGTCGCGCGCCGCGCCCGGTTGCATCAGCAGCGTGGCGATTTCGTGCCCGAGATGATCGGAAGGCGGGGACAGGCGCAAGCCCAGCGGGAAAATCAGCGCCCTCAACAACCCGCGCAGCAAGATGTTGGGGAAGTTTTGCATCACGCCGTCGAGTGCTTGCTGCATCCCGTACAGCGCGTCCCGCATCGCCCAATGCAGCAACGGCAAATCTTCGGCGGGACGGCCATCATCCTCGAAGCGTTTCAGCGTCGCCGAACACAAATACAACAGGCTCAACACATCGCCCAGGCGGGCGGAGATTTTTTCGCGCCGTTTCAGCGAGCCGCCCATCACCGCCATGGCCATATCCGCGCTCAGCGCAAACGCCGCAGAGAAGCGCGTCAGTTGCTGGTAGTAGCGGCGCGTTTCGCCGCCCCCCGGCACCGGGATGCCGCGCCCGCCGGTCAAGCCGAACACCAGGCTGCGCGCCGCGTTGCTCAAGGCAAAACTGATGTGCCCGAACAAGGCGTCGTCGAACTGGTGCAAGGCGCGCTGATGGTCCGGTTCGCGCGCTGCGGCAACTTCTTTCAGCACATAAGGGTGGGAGCGGATCGCGCCTTGGCCGAAGATCATCAGCGTGCGCGTCAGGATATTCGCGCCTTCCACGGTAATGCCTATCGGTATC
>SCPW01000086.1 GCA_004298605.1 Gallionella sp. | reverse complement strand
TCCGCAACGCGGTGCTGTTGCTGCAAGGCCGCCATCAGGAGGTCGAGCAGACGCTGCGCGCGGCGATGGGGCGCGCGGCGGAGGAACAGCACTACGAGCAGGCCGCCGCCTTGCGCGACCAGTTGCGCGCGTTGCATACCGTGCAGCAGAAACAATTCGTCGAATCCACCGGCGGCGCGACGGATGCCGACATCATTGCGTTGGCACAGCAGGATGGCCTGGCCTGCGTAAACCTGGTAATGGTGCGCGGCGGGCGTCATCTGGGCGACAAGAGCTTTTTTCCGGAACATGCCGAAGGCTTATCGGCGGATGAAATCGTGCAGGCCTTTATCGCGCAACATTATTTGAATCGCAGCGTGCCGCCGTTGCTGGTGTTGGGTGCAGAATGCGGCGACAAAACGCTGGCGCAATTGCTCGGCGAGCAGGCCGGGCATCCGGTGCGGATCAGCCAGGCCGCCAGCGGCGAACGCAAGCAATGGCTGGAAATGGCGCAGCGCAACGCGCAACTGGCGTTGCAGCAACGCAAAGCGCAACAGGGCGGGCAGAAGTTGCGCTTGGACAAGCTGCGCGAACTGCTGGGTATGCCGGATTTGGGGCGCATCGAATGCTTTGACATCAGCCACACCATGGGCGAAGCGACGCAGGCTTCCTGCGTGGTGTATGAAAACCTCGATATGCGTTCCGCGCAATATCGCCGCTACAACATCACCGGGGTTAATGCGGGCGATGATTATGCGGCGATGCGTCAGGCGTTGACGCGCCGCTACCAGAAATTATCGGCAGGGGAGGGCGCGCGGCCGGATTTGATTTTGATCGACGGCGGCCTGGGGCAATTGCATGTCGCCATGGAAGTGATGGGCGAACTGGGCTTGAACGATTTAACTTTGGTGGGTGTGGCCAAGGGTGAAGCGCGCAAAGCGGGGCTGGAGCAACTGATTTTCACCGACGGCACGGCGCGGCAATTGCGCGGCGACGACCCGGCGCTGCATCTGATCCAGCAAATCCGCGATGAAGCGCACCGCTTCGCCATCACCGGGCATCGCGCCAAGCGCGGCAAAGCGCGCACCGCCTCAAGCCTAGAAGAAATTGGCGGGGTAGGGGACAAGCGGCGGCGCAGCCTGCTGACCCATTTCGGCGGGCTGCGTGGGGTAACAGAAGCCAGTGTCGAACAACTCGGCCAGGTGGAGGGAATCAGCAAAGCACTTGCCGAAAAGATTTACCGGCAACTCCATTAAAATCATCAATATTTTGTTGCCGAAAAGATTTACCAGCAGCTACACTGACGGTCATGAAACGCAGCCCCTGATTATGAAACTCGCTATGCCCGTTCCCTCTCCTCAATCCTCTCCCGCAAGCGGGCGAGGAGGCAAACGAATCGCTACGCGAGTTTCGCATTAACCGCATGCCGCTCAACATCCCCAATCTGCTTACCTGGTTAAGAATCCTGCTCATTCCGGTATTCGTGTCGGTTTTTTATTTGTCGGACGAAACGCTGAGTTTTCACCTCAAAAATTTGATCAGCACGGGCGTATTTTTGCTTGCGGCAGCGACTGATTGGCTGGATGGCTACCTGGCGCGAAAACTGGATCAGTCCTCCGCATTCGGCGCATTTCTTGATCCGGTGGCCGACAAGCTGATGGTGGCGGCCGCATTGATCGTGCTGGTCGAACTGGGGCGCGCCGACGCGATTATCGCTTTCATCATTATCGGGCGTGAAATCACGATTTCCGCGTTGCGCGAGTGGATGGCCAAACTGGGCGAAAGCAAGAGTGTCGCCGTTTCCATGCTGGGTAAAATAAAAACTACCTTCCAGATGATCGCGATATCGTTGCTGCTGTATCACGAAAATTTGCTGGGTATCAATTGCCAGGCGATCGGTTCGCTGCTGCTGTACCTCGCCGCACTGCTCACCTTGTGGTCGATGGGCTACTATCTGATGCTGGCCTCGCCCAGGCTGAAAAAACATCAGAACTGAATTGATTTCTGGATATGCGTCTGTATAATGCGCAGCCTTCGGGGTGTAGCGTAGCCTGGTAGCGCGCCTGCTTTGGGAGCAGGATGTCGGGAGTTCGAATCTCTCCACCCCGACCAGTTTTTCGTGAGTAAAAATTACCCAAGAAAAGAATTGTGCCCGTAGCTCAACCGGATAGAGCACCAGCCTTCTAAGCTGGGGGTTACAGGTTCGATTCCTGTCGGGCACGCCAGTGTCTGTCGGGTGTCAGGACAAGAGTTTTTCGTCCGGCAAACGTTTCAATGGTGGCTGTAGCTCAGTTGGTAGAGTCCAGGATTGTGATTCCTGTTGTCGTGGGTTCGAGCCCCATCAGCCACCCCAGTAAAATCAAGGCTTGCAGCGATGCGGGCCTTTTTCTTTTTCTGTCTGTTTTGCACCGTGTAAGGGTAGTGTAAGAAAATCCGCTCAATGCGGCATCGCCACCACCAAAAGAAAAACCGCCGGGCTATCAGGCGCAGGCCGGGCGGGGTTGGCGCTTCAACCGTGCCGGATCAATAACGGCTCGGAGTGATGCGCCGCGCGCCGTTGTATCGTTGCCGCCGGTGATTTCCCGCTTATCCCTGATGTATGAACGGGATGGGGTTGTGGCTGCCGGCGACCAGCACGATGTAGACAAACACCGCTTGGGCCGCCAGCCATGCGGAAAGGCGAACGGTTTTACTCCTGCCATATCTCAGCGCGATAAGACCCAGCCCGATATACAGCAACAGCCCGGCAACTTTTGCGGTCAGCCACGCGTCCACGAAAGGGTATTGGCGGATGGTGAAAGCCAGCGCGATGGCGGAGGCGAGCAGCAGCGTGTCCACGATATGCGGCACAAGCTTGACCCAGCGTTGCCGCATGATGGGCGAGCCGTTCAGGCTCCAGATGCCGCGCAGAAAAAACAGTACGAAACTGCTGGCCGCGCAGGTGACGTGTATGGCTTTAAGCAACAGAAAACTCATGGGAACCTCATGCCGGTATTTGTTCGATTCGTCCGAGCGTGCGCCGGTAAACCGAGATGCCGGCGAGGACGGCGCAGCCCAACAACACTCCTTGCAGCAGCAGCCCGAGCATGACCAGCCATGCCGCCACGCCCCAAAGGGGCGCCAGCAGCACGGCGAGCAGCGTGCCGATATGCAGCCACAAATGCCGCCACATCCAGGGCTCGGGGATGATTTCTTTCATATTTGGGACGCCGGCTTTTACGGCATTTATCCCGCCGCGAAACAGGTGAAACCAGACCAGGAAAGCGATAATTTTGTAAAGCATGCCTTGGGTCAACGACATCGCGAAGCCCAGCAGAAAAATCAGGACGGACAGCGTCCCAAAATAATCGTTGGCCGTCGGCGAGAGCCGTGATGCGAGCGAAAACAGTGCGGCGAGCAGCAGCGAGAGCATGCCCAGCCGGAAGAAGCTCAGGGTGGCATCCGGCACGCGGCGGCGGCGCCGGTTTTGCAGCCTGAGAGTGACCACGGCGAAACAAGCGGCCAATAACCAGAAAAGGTTTTCCGTAGCAGATGCCATCCAGCGCGGCGCCGGTTCGAGCAGGAGCGACGCCAGACCCAATAGCAGGACGGCGAAAATTGCCGGGGCCAGATTGGCGGTCAGCCATTTCGGGTAGTCCGGGGTAAGCTGGAACATCGGCACAACCTGGTAAGCCGCCCCGGCAATCAGCAGCATCACCCAACCGCCCAGAGCCAGGCCGATATGCGCTGTCGCCAGCCTGGTGTACGGGAGGGGCAGGCCGGTGGCGTAACCCCTGGCCAGCAGCATGCCCAATGCGACCGCCACGGCGAGCGAGAGGATGGACAGCAGGATGGCGGTCTTGGTCGCATTTCGCGCGCTGGCACGCGCCAGGCTGAGCATGCCGGCGCCGATGAACACCAGAAAAGCCAGACCCAGCAGCGGCCAGGAAAGGTTGAGCAGCGCCGGTTCACCCAGCATGAAACCGCCGGACAGCAACAGCGCGCCCGCCGTCAGCGGCAGTAAGGTAGACCATGCCACCAGCCGGGGTGCGGGCACCGGGCTGCCGATCACTACCGGCAGCAGTTGCTGGGTGGCGCCCAGCATGACCATGGCCATGAACCCCAGCGTGATGCAATGCGTGGCGGCGAGCGATGCGGGGGAGCGGGTATCGGCGAACGGGTTGCCGCCGCCCGCGGCCAGCAGCAGCGCGGCCAGCACCAGGAAAACCGGCGCCACGGCGAAAAAACACAGTGGCACGGAAATTGGCGGCGCCTGTTCGGTGCTGAGTGTCGCTACTTTCACGCGGCGCGGGCGATCAGTATCTTGAAACTGCCATCCGCGAGCGCGGTGGTTTGCCATGCGTAACCGGCGTTGCGCAGCGCTTCATAGAGCGGATAAGGTTCGCGGTGGATATGCACTTGCAAGCCTTCTCCGGCGGGGAGCGTTTGCAGCGCATGCATGATGTTTTCGAAAGGCTCGGGCGGAGGCAGTCCGCGCACGTCGAGTTCCAGCATTTTTCAGACCTCCCGCATCTGGCTGAAGAGCGTTTCCCGTTCCGCCGCCAAAACCTGATCCGCGATGGGGTAGAGAATTTGCTCTTCCTTGAGGTTATGCTGCTGCATCACGATGAGCAGGGTTTCCGAAAGGCCGCCATATTCCTGCGCGTTTTTGTTTGCCAGCGCAGCGGCCATCTGTTCGAGGAGCCCTCTTATCTGCGTGTGTTCCATGCGCATGATATGCACCGGGCCGGAAGGGCCGCCGGCAGACACCAGCGCGGGAAAGAGCACGTCTTCTTCCATCTTGAAATGGTGCGCCATGCCGTTGCGGAAGGCGTTGAAACCGGTTTCGGCTCCGCTCCAGTTGCCGGCGAACGCAGCCTGCTCGGCATGGGCAAATTCATCGTCACAGGCTTTGTGGTCGGCGGTCATGGTTTCCGCGATGGTCTTCATATCGGCATCCTTATGTAGTGGCGTACGCAGCCCGATTGCTGCTGTAACAGTTTAAAATTTCCGGAACGGGAATATTGTTTTTTTGCGCCGCGCAATATAACATGCATTGTCCGTACATGTTATATTGCGCGCATAAAAATATTCGGGCGTGGGCTGCCATCCTGTTTAATGCGAATCGGAGCAATGGGGTACAACAAGTGAACAAAATCAAGCCGCAGGGCGGGGCGAAGTCGCGCCCGAAGCCCGAATATGACGCATTGCCTCTGGTCTATTCCTGCTCCGGTTGTTCGAGCGCGGCCCAACTGGCCAATTCCCTCGCGGTCCGCCTCGACAGGGAGCGGCTCGCCGAAATGTCCTGCATTGCGGGCGTAGGGGGGAACGTCCAGCCCCTGGTCAGGACGGCGCAGTCCGGAAGGAAAGTCGTGGTTCTGGACGGATGCGCGCTCCACTGCGCGAAGCGTTGCCTGGAACAGCATGGAATCTCCGCAAGCGCCCATATCGATTTGTCCGAGGCCGGGGTGAGAAAGCGGTTTCACAAGGATGCGACGCCCGAAGAAGACCGGCGGGTGTGGGAAAGCGTTGTGCTGCCGGAAGTTGCCCGGCTCAACCCGCTTGAAAATGCTGCGCCCGAGACCGCACAAGAGACCCATCGTTCGGGTGGATGATCCGGATAGCGCACACTTATCGCCGTGTACGGGCGATCCATACAAACCATGAAAATTTCAAAACAGTGGCACACACTTACCGCTGCACCGCACCGCGCCATGTTCTTCGGCGGCGCGCTGCAAACACTTGCCGCGATGCTGTGGTGGCTCGTTGAGACGGTGACGCGCTACGGCCTGGCCGGCCATCCGATAGACTGGCCTGTCGCGCCGGGCGCAACCCACGGCTACCTGATGATCTACGGCATGTTTCCATTTTTCATTCTCGGTTTCTTGATGACCACCTATCCGCGCTGGATGAACGGCAGGGAAATCCCGCCGCAACGCTATGTGCCCGCATTTGTGCTGCTCATGCTGGGGGGTGCCGGTTTTTACGCCGGGCTGTTGGTCGGACGCGGCGTGCTGCTTGCCGCCACCTTCGCCACATTGTCCGGCTGGAGCGTGGCGCTGTATGCGCTGTTGCGCGTACTGCTCGACGCGCAGCACCCCGACAAGCGGCATCCGCAAATCGTTTTCATCGCGCTGAGCATGGGTTGGTGCGGCCTTTTCGCTTACCTCGTCTGGTTGTGGGGCGACAACGCGGCATGGCTGCGTTTCGCCATACAGGGCGGGTTGTGGCTGTTCCTGCTGCCGGTATTCGCCAGCGTCGCGCACCGCATGATCCCGTTTTTTACCAGCACCGCATTGCCGCACCGTCTCGCGGCGCGCCCATACTGGGCGTGGTGGATCATGCTGGCGGGCGGCGTGGCGCACGGTTTGCTGCAACTCGCCGATGCGCCCGCCTGGCTATGGCTGGGCGACGCGCCACTGGCGGTCGCGGCGCTCTATTTGACCTACGCCTGGGGCTTGCGCCACAGCCTGCGCATCCCGATGCTCGGCGTGCTGCACGTCGGTTTTGCGTGGCTGGGCCTTGCCATGCTGTTGTTCGCCGCGCAAAGTTTTGTGTTGTTTCTCAGCCGCGGCGCAACGTTCATCTGGGGGCTTGCGCCGTTGCACGCGCTGACCATAGGTTGTTTTGCGACGTTGCTGATCGGCTTTGGCACGCGCGTGACGCTGGGGCATTCCGGCTTGCCACTGCATGCGGATACGCCAACCAAGCTGATGTTTGCGGGAATGCAGCTCGTCGCGCTGCTGCGCGTGCTGGCCGACATCCTGCCCACGCAAGCCGGACACTGGCTGTATTTCGCCGCTGCCGTGGCCTGGCTGGCGTGCTTTGCGCCCTGGGTGTGGCGCCACCTGCCGGCATACTGGAGGCCGCGCGCGGACGGGCGTTCAGGTTGATCTCCGCCAGCGACAAACTTACCGCCAACCATCGCTCGACCATGAGGATACCTGTAGATGAATAACCCGGAAAAAATGAAATACCCAGACTTTTTTGATGCCGTACCCGGAATCAGCTTGTATGACCCACTGGCCGAATTTCTCGGCGCAACGGAAGGCGGGATACTGCAATACGGCTATATCGATGCGGTGCGGCTGGCAGGCCATTCCTGTCCGACGG
>SCPW01000085.1 GCA_004298605.1 Gallionella sp. | reverse complement strand
TACAGCGGCAATGTGAACATCGACGGCTTCAGGTACACACTGGCTGCCACCGCGTTGCAGCCCAGCAAACGCCTCGAAGAGCATTGGATGAACAGTTTGACCTGGCGTTACGATCAGAAACAGGAAAGCGACTGGGCGTTCGAAGCGGCGCTGTCGAAATACGAATTCGGCAAAGACACCACACGCAAACCTACCGTTGCGTTACCGGCTGCATCCGCCGGCGGTGCGGGGCAGGTTCAGCTACAGGATGGAACTGGCTGGCATACGGCGGATGTGCGCGCGGACTGGAGCCCGGAGCGCGGCAAGCGTGGGCACGATGTTGCCTTCGGCTACCACTACGATCAGCACAATCTGAACGACCGCACCTACACGAACACGAACTGGCTTGCGGGGAACGCGACCACCGTTAATGCGGGTAACACGGGAAAGACGGAAACGCAGGGTTTCTACGTTCAGGATGCGATCCAGATGGGGCAGGATATGAAGTTTACCCTGGGCCTGCGCCACGAACAATGGCGCGCATTCAACGGCACCAAGACAAGCACGGTAACGACTCTGGCCTACCCGGAGCGCAATGAGAATTTTACCTCGCCGAAGCTTTCTCTTGCCTGGATGGCGACGGAAGACTGGCTGTTGCGCGGCTCCATTTCCCGCGCCGCGCGCTTTCCAACAGTCACCGAGCTATTTCAGGGAACAATCTCGGGCACCAGCATCACCAACAACGACCCCAACCTCAAGCACGAAAAGATTCTGGCTGGCGAACTGGCCGCCGAGCGTGAACTTGGTACAGGCAATTTGCGTATCTCTCTTTTTCAGGATGACGTGACCGATTATCTGACGCGCCAGACCAATACTACCGTTTCACCGACGGTGACCAACATCCAGAATGTCGACAAGGTCCGCATTCGCGGCGTGGAGACGAGCATGCAGCGCCGCGATGCCTTCGTGCGGGGGCTCGACCTGACCGGCAGCCTGACCTATGCCGACCCCACGATTCTTGCGAACAGCAACAACCCGGCCAGCGTGGGAAAAAATATGATCCGCATCCCGGACTGGCGGGCGACGCTGGCCGCAACCTGGCATCCAGACGACAAAATGGACTTTACGCTGGCTGGCCGATATAGCGGGAGGCAATACGGCGAACTCGACAACAGCGATACCAACGACAAAGTTTATGGCGGGTCGAGCCGGTTCTTCGTCATGGACGCCAAATTCAACTACCGTTTCGACAAGCGTTTCTCGATGTCTGTCGGCGTGGATAACCTGAACAATGAGAAATACTACGCTTTCCACCCGTACACGCAGCGCACGTGGATCGTGCAGGCCAAGGGCAGCTTTTAACCGGATGCGGGGTGGGTAGGCATTATTTTCACGACATGCCCTTGTAGTAGCGGCGGTTTTCTGGTCGCCGCTCATCTGGATGGAGGGCTGAGTGACTTTACCCAGCCGCCCGCTCCATGCCTCAACGCACCTCTCACGCCGAGTTGAAATATAATCACCGGGCGATGGACAGACTATAATGACGACGCCGGAGCGCAAGCCCCGGCAGTATTCGCGACAGTGCAACCGGGATAATGAATGCTTGAGTTTCTACCTCGCATAAAGAGCGAGAAATTAATTGGTTTGCTGTTCGTGTTGGCGCTGCATGGCGCGGGATTGTACGGTCTGTGGAGTTATCGGATTATTCCGACACCGGACGAGGCGGTTACCTTGATGGTTAATCTCATCAATCCGCCGCCTCCGGAGCAGGCCAAGCCGCCCAAGCCTGTGCCGCCCCCGCCACCGAAGCCACGCCCGCCGGAACTTCCAAAACACCACCAGCACTTGGCGGTCGAAGCACCTGTGGTGTTGCCCGATGAGCCGGTCGAATTTGTGCCGCCGCCCGCTCCCGCTCCCGCGGTTGCGGCGCCGCCGTCGCCATCGCCGCCCGTGTTTGAGGCGCCACCGCAACCGGTGGTGTTGTCGGGCGAACTCTCGGTGAGTTGTCCGGAACGCTCCCCCCCGCATTATCCGTTGCAGTCCAAGCGGTTTAATGAGCAGGGTAAAGTGGTGCTGCGTGTCGAGCTCGGGGAAGATGGCCAGGTTGCCGATGTGGCGGTGAAAACGAGTTCGGGTTACCGGCGTCTCGATGATGCCGCACTGAACGCGGTAAAGGCGTGGCGCTGCAAGCCGGCCATGCAAAATGGCATAGCGGTCAGGGCTGTGGCCTTGCAACCGTTCAATTTTATTCTAGAAGGAAGATGATATGGAGCATAGTCTGGGTTTCGCGCACTTTATTTCGCAGAGTGATGCGATGGGCAAGGGTGTGCTGGTGTTACTGTTGTTGCTGTCGGTTGCAAGCTGGTATCTGACCATCACCAAAATAATCGCCAATGCGGCGGCGCGCAAGCGGGCGGATGCTTTTTTGGAAAAATTCTGGGGGGCATCTTCCTTGCAGGAAATGCGGGCGGCTCTGGACACGGGTAGCGGCGACAACGCGTTTTCCGATTTGGCGCGGCAGGCGCTGGACGCCAGCAGTGGTAACAAGGACGGGATACAGAAAATATTAGCCGGAGACCGCCGGGAAGAAAGCCGGCATAGCATGAAAGCCGAATACCTGACAAGGGTGTTGCGCAACGGTATCGACCAGGAAGCGGCGAAGATCGAATATGGGCTGACGGTGCTGGCTTCGGCGGGCTCGGCCGCGCCGTTTGTCGGGCTGTTCGGCACGGTGTGGGGAATTTACCACGCGCTGGTGCAGATCGGCATGAGCGGGCAAGGCACGCTGGACAAGGTGGCCGGGCCGGTGGGCGAGGCGCTGATTATGACCGCAGTCGGGCTGGCGGTGGCGATTCCGGCGGTGTTGGCCTACAACTCGATCACCCGGCGCAACCGGATATGGCTGGCGAAGCTGGATAACTTTGCGCATGACCTGTACGTGCTGGTGACGGTGGGAGACTTGAAGGCGTGATAGTGCGTAATGAATATCGGGCTGCACGCAAAACGCCAACCTGACGGGCATGGCAAATATGCAGCCCCCGATAATGAAACAGCCATGCCCGTTTTCCCCATCCCAACCTTCCCACGCTTGCGGGGGAAGGGGCAAACGAACCGCTACGCGAGTTTCACGTTAACCTACAGGAGAAATTTATGGCTATGGGAAGTTTCGATTCGCACCGGCATCAAGGGCCGATGGCGGAAATTAACGTGGTGCCGCTGGTGGATGTGATGCTGGTGTTGCTGGTGATTTTTATCATTACCGCACCGCTGCTGACCAATGCGGTGAAGATTGATTTGCCCAAGGC
>SCPW01000084.1 GCA_004298605.1 Gallionella sp. | reverse complement strand
GTCCGGCCTGGAACGCCACTGGTACCGCATCACCCCACTGCACCTGATTCTTTTCCCGGTCAGTCTGCTGTTCCGCCTACTGGTGGCGTTGCGCCGCGCGCTGTATCGCAGCCGCATCCTGTCCGGCCATCAATTGGCCGTGCCGGTCATCGTGATCGGCAACATCAGCGCCGGAGGAACCGGCAAAACCCCGCTCACGCTTGCCCTGGCACAACAGCTTGCCGGGCGCGGCTGGCATCCGCTCATCGTCAGCCGCGGCTACGGCGGCGGTGCACAGCAACCCATGCATGTTTGCCAAGACAGCGACGCAAAGCAAGTGGGCGACGAACCGTTGCTGATGGCGCGGCGCAACCTCTGCCCGGTGTGGATAGGGAAAGACCGCGCCGCCGCCGCGCAGGCCGCCCTGCGAGCCCATCCGCAGTGCGATGTCGTACTGTGCGACGACGGCTTGCAGCACTATCGCCTGCGGCGCGATATGGAGGTTGCGGTCATAGACGGCATACGCGGCTTCGGCAACGGCTTAATGCTCCCCGCCGGGCCGCTGCGCGAACCGGTTTCGCGCCTGCGGACGGTGGATGCCGTGGTGGTGAACGGCGGCGGAACTTCACCAGGCCAGTATGCGATGCGCCTGTCGGGAGAAACTTTTTATAACCTGGCCGCCCCCGGAAAGACAGTTGCCGCAAGCCATTTTCATACGCTGAACAATCACGCCGTGGCCGGCATTGGGCATCCGCAACGCTACTTCCGGCATCTGCAAACGCTGGGCATTGCCTTCACGCCGCACGCCTTTCCCGATCATCATCCTTATTTTGCGGCCGATCTCGCCTTTGCCGGGTGCGATGCGATACTCCTGACCGAAAAAGATGCGGTAAAATGCGCCGCATTCGCCGATGCCCGATATTGGGTGTTGCGCGTAGATGCCCAGATCGACCCGGCCCTGATCGACCATATACTGCGAAAGATAGAATCCCATGGACGCAAAACTGCTTGATATCCTCGTTTGCCCGCTGTGCAAATCTCCGCTGGTCTACCAGAAAACCGCGCAGGAATTGATCTGCAAAGCCGACCGGCTGGCCTTCAGGATCGAAGACGATATTCCGGTGATGCTGGCCGACGAGGCGCGCAAACTGACCGCCGAAGAAGTCGAAGCGCTTCGATGACGGATTTCCATGTGGTAATCCCTGCCCGGCATGCCTCGACCCGCTTGCCGGGCAAACCGCTGCTGCCGATCGCCGGAAAGCCGATGGTGGTGAGGGTTGCGGAACAAGCGGCGCAAAGCGGCGCGCAACAAATCTGGATCGCCACCGACCATCACGCGATTGCCAACGTGGTGCACGAGCATGGTTTCAAGGCGTGCCTGACCCGGGACACCCACGCCAGCGGCACGGACCGCATCACCGAGGTCGCGCAACAGCATGACTGGCCGGACGACACCATCGTGGTGAACGTGCAGGGCGACGAGCCGCTGATGCCGCCCGGACTGATCCGCGCCGTCGCCGAACATCTGCACAACCACCCGGAATGCGCGATCGCCACGGCCTGCCATGCGCTCCACGATGAAGCATCGCTGCGCAATCCGAACATCGTCAAGGCGGTACTCGACAAGAACGGCAACGCGCT
>SCPW01000083.1 GCA_004298605.1 Gallionella sp. | reverse complement strand
GAGACAACCATCGTCGAAGTCCGCCTGAACGACCAATACCGCCAGGGCATCAACTGGTCGGCCCTGGTCAAGGCGGGCGGCAAGGGTTTCAAGCTGGTGCAAAGCGGCGCGACCAATTTCGGCAACGGGGTATTGGGCGTCATCACCAATCCGACCGCGGCCACCATCACCAACCAGGTCGCGCTGCTGGAATCTTTCGGCAACGTCAAGGTGCTGTCCAGCCCCAAGCTCAGTGTGCTCAACAACCAGACCGCGATGATGCGCGTGGTGGACAACCTGGTTTATTTCACGGTCAAGGCGGATACGGTCACCAACCAGAACGCGCCCGCGATCACGACCTACACGACCACGCCCAACACGGTACCTGTGGGCTTCACCATGAGCGTGACGCCGCAAATCAGCGGCAGCGACGTGGTGCTGCTCAACATCAAACCGTCCATCTCGCGGCTCATCCAGTACGTCCCGGACCCCAACCCCAACCTGCTCAACATCAAATACCTCGGGGTCCCGGAAATACAGACCCGCGAGATGGAATCGGTCATGCGGGTGGAGAACAACCAGATTGCGGTGATGGGCGGGCTGATGCAGGACAGGATCAATAATCTCGCCGATGAAGTGCCGGGCCTGTCCAAAATCCCCGTCGCCGGCGAACTGTTCAAACAGCGCAATGAAAGCACCGAGAAAACCGAGCTGGTGATTTTCCTGCGCCCGGTGGTTATCAAAAACGCCAGCATCGAGGGGGACTACAGCGCATTCCGCGAAACGCTGCCGGACCAGGATTTCTTCAAAGAATCTGCCGGCGGCCAACCCCGGTAAAACCCTGATATGAGCCTGCTCATGGACGCCCGCAAAAAGTCGCAGCAAGCGCAACCGGCGCGGGAGGATGGGCTCGCTTCCCAAACTGCGGGAACCGGCACGGAGGAAAGCCCGGAGGCAAGCGTAGCCGAAAGCGCCCGGCAGAACGGGGATATGGCGCGCAGCGCCGGGCAGAACCTGTTTGCCGCAAAATTTCCGCCCGCCCCGTACCGGGGCATCAACCGCAATCTGCTGTTCGCGCTGGGCGGCACAGTTTTATTGTGCGCTGGCGGCGCAGGCTATTTGTGGCATCTCAATTCCAGCAGCAACACCCGGCCGTTGCGCCCTGCCGGTGCGCCGCACGCCGCGCAAATTCCGCAGGCGGATCTCGCCCGTGAAACGGTGGAAACGGCGCCGCAAAATACTTTGCTGGCGGTCTCGCCGACAGAATCCGGCGCCCCCCAAAAAACGCCGCCGGCGCCCGCCGTATTGCCCGTGGAGGACGCCCATGATGCCGGCCGTTCTACTAAGCCACCAAAAAATGTCAGCCAAGCCGCTGGTTACCGGAGCGCGTCCCGGCAAACCCGGGACGAACGTCCGATGCCGCAACCTCACCGGAGCAGCCCGGTCAGCATCGGGCAGCAACAAGCCGAACCGGTCGACACGTTGCCCGGGGATGCTTATCTCGCTTACCGGAGCGGCAAGCTGGACGAAGCGCGGCAACTGTATCTGGCCATGTTCAGGAAGGACGCGCGCAATCCCGATGCGCTGCTCGGGCTGGCGGCCATCGCCCAGCGGCACGGGGAGAATCTGATGGCGGCGCAGTATTTTTCGCAGGTGCTCATGCTGGATCCGCGCAATGCGGTGGCCAATGCCGGGATGTCGGCATTGAGCGCGGATGATGACAACAGCGAGAGCCGTTTGAAAACCTTGCTGCGCGAGCAGGGAAACTCGGCTGTGCTGCATTTCGCGCTGGGCAACATTTATGCCGGGCAATCGCGCTGGAGCGAGGCGCAGCAGGCCTATTTCAACGCTTATATGCTGGAGCCCGGCAACGCAGGGTTTGCCTTTAATCTCGCGGTCAGCCTGGATCAGCTCGGCCAAGGCGGATTGGCCGTGCAGCATTACCGGCGCGCGCTGGAACTCGATCAGCCGCACGGCGCGGGCTTCGACCGCGCGCAAATTTCACAGCGTATCGAAGAGCTGGCGCGCCATGAAAATGCCGATTAGTGAAATGCCGGATAAGCCCTCCGTTCGTGGGGCGCCCTTCGACAGGCTCAGGGCGAACGGAGGGCTTATCCGGCATTTCCCAAGGTTTTCTGTTACGCCATGACCGACAACCAACTCCAACAACCGCTGGGGCGGATACTGGTCGACAAGGGCGTGATCAGCGATGACCAGTTGCGCATTGCGCTGCAGGAGCAGAACAAGACGCATCAACCGATCGGGCGCCTGCTGGTCCGTCTCGGCTTTCTTTCGGAAGCGACCATCCGCGATGTCCTGGCAGAAAATCTCGGCCAGGAAAGCGTGGACCTCGCCTCCATCATCGTTGACCCCGCCGCGCTGGCGCTTATCCCGAAGGGTATCGCGCGGCGCTACCAGTTGTTGCCGCTATCGCTGGACCGTATCGGGCGCATCCTGACCCTGGTGGTCGCCGATCCCGGCAACATCATCGCGCTGGATCAGGTGCGCGCCCTGCTCAAGGACGAATACCGGCTGATTACCCAGCTTGCCAGCGAATCCGACATCCTGCGCGCGATCGACCAGTACTACGGCTTCGAGCTTTCCATCGACGGCATCCTGCACGAGATCGAGCCGGGCGAAATGGAATACCAGGCGCTGCAATCCGGCGTAAATGAATTCAGCCAGCCGGTGGTGCGCCTGATCGACGCGCTGCTCACCGAGGCGGTGCAGCGCGGCGCTTCGGACATACACTTCGAGCCGGAGAGCAGCTTCCTGCGCATCCGTTACCGCGTCGACGGCGTGCTGCGCCAGGTGCGCAGCCTGCACAAGAGCTTCTGGCCGGCGATGGTGGTGCGCCTGAAGGTGATGAGCAACATGAATATCGCCGAAACACGCGCGCCGCAGGATGGCCGGATTTCCCTGCGCTTGTCCGGCAGGCAAATCGATTTCCGGGTGGCCTCGCACCCCACCACGCACGGCGAGAACCTGGTGCTGCGCATTCTGGATCGTCAGAAGGGTATCGTGTCGCTCGACCAGATCGGCCTGGATGATGTCGCGCTCAACATACTCAAAATGATTATCGCCAAACCGGAAGGCATCGTTCTGGTCACCGGCCCCACCGGCAGCGGCAAAACCACCACGCTGTATTCCGTGCTGAACCACATCAATACCGAATCGGTCAACATCATGACCCTGGAAGACCCGGTCGAATACCCGATTTCACTGATCCGCCAGACTTCGGTCAACGAGGCGGTCAAACTGGATTTCGCCAATGGCATACGCTCCATGATGCGCCAGGATCCGGACATCATCCTGGTCGGCGAAATCCGCGACCATCCCACCGCCGAAATGGCGTTCCGCGCGGCGATGACCGGCCACCAGGTGTATTCGACGCTGCACACCAATTCGGCCATCGGCGCGATCCCGCGCCTGCTCGACATCGGCATCCTGCCGGACATCATGGCCGGCAACATCACCGGCATCGTGGCGCAACGCCTGGTGCGCGTGTTGTGCAAGGAGTGCAAATACCCTTACCGGCCGGACGCGCCGGAGCGCAAGCTGCTGGGCGTCGCGGCGAACCAGGAAGTCACCCTATACCGCGCCGCCGGTTGCGAAGCCTGCAACCACCAGGGCTACAACGGCCGCATGGCCATCATG
>SCPW01000082.1 GCA_004298605.1 Gallionella sp. | reverse complement strand
CCGAAACTGAAACTGGATGATGTGCAAATCAAACGGCTGGCGCAGGGGCAACGCCTGGCGCTGGATACCGGCCTGCCGGACGGCAAAGTCAGCCTGCATGGCCCGCAGGGATTCATTGGGGTAGGGCTGCTGCAAGGCCGCCGCCTGGCGCCCGACAGGCTGCTGTCCGAAGTGGCAAAGCAGGCCGCCAAGGTTGATTTGGCGGAAAATACCGGGACTGCAGGCGGGAGAACAGCCGGATGATTTCTGGTGCGGAGGGCAGATGAAGCAAGGCCAAGGGGACGATCAGCGAGCACATCAAGCACATCTTTATGATCTGGATCGGATTGGGATGTTGTTAAGGAAGTAACTGCTGGCGCAACAGCTTATGAAGTAAAGCACACTGGGGTGACGTTTCAAAAGATGGCGGTAACAAATCAGTTTTTTAATGGGGCCGCCAAAGAGCAAGCCAAGTTAAACAATGTTGCCTTGCTTGACTGCGCAACTCTTGAGGATGTGCTGAAAAAATATCCGGTGAGCCGAAACCTGTTTGTGTAGCGTGTTTGTGCTGAGTACGATTTGCTCATCAGGTGATGTGCTTCAGACAATCCGAGCTCGGCGGGGAAGGGGGATTTCTCAGAAGAATTCGTAGGGCACGAATCCTTATCTTTAAAAGAGGAACGAGCCATGTTTGGAAGAGTGGATTATGGACGTAGTAAAGCCCCCCATCCTGGCAGAGTCTGTCGAAGCCCATTCACCTTTCGATAAGCTCAAGGCGGACTTCAAGCATTATCTGGACGGATCAATAGAGCCAATTTTCTGACAAGCTGAAAACATGACCGAACCCCAACAATTCCTAATCTACCAGAGCGAAGACGGCTCTACCCGCATTGACGTGATGCTGGAGGCGGAAACCCTTTGGCTGAACCAGAAGCAGTTGACCGTGTTGTTCGACAAGGCCAAGGGGACGATCAGCGAGCACATCAAGCACATTTTTGAAGATGGCGAACTCACTCCTGCGGCAACTGTTCGGTTATTCCGAACAGTTCAATCCGAGGGGGGGCGTGACGTGGCCCGCGAGGTCGAGCACTACAACCTGGATATGGTGCTGGCTCTGGGCTTCCGGGTGCGCAGCCCGGTGGGCGTGCGCTTCCGCCAATGGGCCAACGACAAGTTGAAGGAGTACATCGTCAAGGGCTTTGTGCTGGACGATGCGCGCCTGAAGAATCCCGGCAAAGGGCGGGATTATTTCGACGAACTGACTCGCCGCCTGCAAGACATCCGCACCAGTGAGCGGCGTTTTTACCAGAAGATCACCGACATCTACGCGACCAGCGTGGATTACGACTCGAACCACCCGCTCACTCAGGAATTCTTCGCCACGGTGCAGAACAAGGTGCATTACGCCATTCACGGCCAGACTGCCGCCGAACTGATTGCTACGCGTGCCGACAGCAGCCAGCCGAACATGGGGCTGACGACTTGGGAGGGAGCAGGCATCCGCAAGGCCGATGTGAGCATCGCCAAGAATTACCTGAACGAGGAAGAGCTGCGCGCCCTCAATAATCTGGCCGAGCAGTATTTGATTTTTGCAGAAGGCCAGGCGATGCGACGTATTGCCATGTTCATGCAGGATTGGGTCAGCAAACTGGAAGGCTTCCTGATGCTGAATGACCGCGAGATTTTGCAAGGTGCGGGCAAGGTGTCGGCTGAGTTGGCCAAGGCACATGCCGAACAGGAGTTCGGCAAGTTCCGGGTGTTGGACGACCAGCATTTCGAATCGGACTTCGACCAGATGATGAAGCGTTTACCCAGCAAAACACCAGAGAAGGAAGACTGATGAATTTTCGTATCGCCGCACTTTCACCGATAGTCGTTGAGCCGTCCATGAGGATATGGCTCTCCAAAATCGCGTGGCAACTATTGGGTTGTATTGGCGCGTAACGGGTTGTTTTGGCGCATTTTTTGAGCTGCAAAAACAGCCATAACTTATTGGGTATCATGAAAATTGTAAAAGTACTTTTTATCTGCATGGGCAACATCTGCCGCTCCCCCACGGCTGAGGCGGTGTTTCGCCATCATGTCGAGAAGGCCGGGTTGTCCGGGCAGATCATGATTGATTCGGCGGGGACGATCGATTTCCACACCGGCAAGGCACCGGATTTGCGCGCGCAACGTGCGGCGCTGCGGCGCGGTTATGACATGAGCGGTTTGCGCGGGCGGCAGGTGGAAGAGGGAGATTTCCATCGCTTCGATTATGTGCTGGCGATGGACCGGGATAACCTCGCCATCCTGCAACGGCTTACGCCGCCGGATAGCGGTACAAAAGCGCAGTTATTCCTCGAATACGCGCGCCATCATGTAGAGCGTGAAGTGCCTGACCCCTACTACGGCGGCTCGGATGGCTTCGAGCACGTGCTGGATATGGTGGAGGATGCGGCAAAAGGATTGTTGCAGCACATCCGGCAAAAGCATCTCAGCAAGTAATCCCATTTCCCAACTCGGGGTAAATCGTGCCCCTATACCACCCACAGCGGCGGCTCATCCATCAGCGCGATCTGTTCGCGCAATTCCAGAATCCGGTCTTGCCAATAGCGCTGGGTATTGAACCAGGGGAAAGCCGCAGGAAAGGCCGGATCGTCCCAGCGCCGCGCGATCCACGCGGCGTAATGGATCAGGCGCAGCGTGCGCAGCGCTTCGACCAGATGCAGTTCGCGCGGATCGAAATCATAAAAATCCTCGTAGCCCGCCAGCAGGTCGCCGAGTTGCTGCGTCTGCTCGGCGCGTTCGCCCGATAACAGCATCCACAAATCCTGTATCGCCGGCCCCATGCGGCTGTCGTCGAAATCGACAAAGTGCGGGCCGAGGTCGGTCCACAACACATTGCCTGCATGGCAGTCGCCGTGCAGGCGCAAGGTGCGCACTGCACCGGCGCGCTCGAAACAGCGCTTCACGCCGTCCAAAGCCTGCGCGACCACGCCGCGATAGACCTCGACCAGTTCCGCCGGAATGAAATCGTGCGCCAGCAGGTATTCGCCAGGCTCGATGCCGAAACTGTGGATGTCCAGCGTCGGACGATGCCGGTAAGGCTCCAGCGCGCCGACAGCATGAATGCGCCCGATGAACCGCCCCATCCATTCCAGCGTGTCGCAGTCGTCCATCTCCGGCGCGCGCCCGCCGTGTCTGGCGAACACCGAGAAACGGAAACCGTTAAAGGTGTGCAGCGTGCGTCCGCCGATTGGCAATGCGGGAACCACCGGAATTTCACGTTCGGCCAGAGCCGCGACAAAAGAGTGTTCTTCCAGGATCGCCGCATCCGCCCAGCGCGCGGGGCGGTAAAACTTGGCGACCAGGGGCGCGCCGTCTTCCGTACCCGCCTGATAAACGCGGTTTTCATAACTGTTGAGCGCAAGCAGGCGACCGTCGCTACGCAGGCCGACGCTGTCCAGCGCATCGAGCACGGCATCGGGGGTGAGGGCGGTAAAGGGTTGGGCATGCATGGGCGGATTGTACGGCAAGCCGGGCCGATGCATGAGGCATGACCGACCAAGAAATGCATAGTTATTTCGATCACCCGAAAGCCGGTTGATGATGCAAGACAATTACGATTTATGGCAAGCCAAGCAGACTGTGGGCTTGAAAAAAGTCCGCAAGATTGAGTTCCGATATGCCTGGCCCTGCTCTCGAGCGGGATGCGCAAAATACCGCCCGCGACTACCGCGAGTAAAGTAAACGTGCCGCGGTCAAACTGTTTTCGGCTATCCGCGTAAAGCCTGGGATAAAGATGGGGAAATTCCGGCTATATTGTTGCAATTTTTTTTAGCGCATCCCGTGACAAGCTGTCCGACCGGATACGCTGTGCTGCGGCCAGTTGCACATAGTGGTGCGATGTCGCGCGGAAATAGCTCGGATCATAGTGCAGGGTGAGCAGTTCTTCAACCAGGGCGGCAAAGTCGCCGGCGTGGATCAATGCAATCCAGTGTTCCAGTTGTTTGCTGCCGTGAAAACGGTGCAGCACTTGCAGGTGTGAGATCAACTGTTCGGGGTTGCCGATGTAATGGCGGTACTCTTCCAGTAGCGCGGTGACGCGCGCGCCGAGCGGCGCTTCCACCAGCAGGCATTCGCTGGCGTGCATGGCGGCGACCAGCGCGGGGGGCAGCGTGATGCTGCCGATTTTGTTGCTTTCCGCTTCCACGTAAACGGGCCGTGCCGGGTCGAGTTTTTGCATGGCCAGCAGCAGCGTGCTGTCAAACCATTTTTGCGAGGGCTGCGCTTGCTCCGGCAGTTTGCCCAGCACCGATCCGCGATGGTTCGCCAGATTCTCCAGGTCGAGCACTTGCTGCCCGCTGTCTGCCAGGGCTGCGAGCAGGCGGCTTTTGCCCGATCCGGTGGGGCCGCAGATTATGCGTAGCGTAAGATCTTGCGGCAGCGCATCGAGCTTTTCCAGCACATTGCGCCGATAAGTTTTGTAGCCGCCTTCCAGTTTGTGCGCCGCCCAGCCTATCTGGGCGAGAATGATGCACATTGCGCCGCTGCGCTGCCCGCCGCGCCAGCAATAGATGAGCGGGCGCCATGACTTCGGGTGGGCGTGAAAGCGCGTTTGCAGATGTTTCGCAATATTTTTGGCGACCAGCGCCGCACCGACCTTGCGTGCCTCAAATGGCGAGGCTTGTTTGTACAGCGTGCCGACGGCGATGCGCTCCTCATCGGAGAGCACGGGGCAATTGATCGCGCCGGGAATGTGGTCCTCGGCGAATTCCGCCGGCGTGCGCACGTCGATAATGTCGTCAAATTCGCCCGGCTGTGTTAGGTTCGCTGTTCTGAAAAGCATCGTTAAGTGAGGAGTGGGTGTGCCGGAAATTCCAGTAATGCCAGAAATAAAATTGACCCAATTGTCGCATGGCAGCGGTTGCGGATGCAAAATTGCGCCTGCCATGTTGCAATCCATCCTGGGCGAGGTAAAAGAAAAACTGCCGTATGCCAATCTGCTGGTCGGCACGGAAACCAGCGATGACGCGGCGGTATACCGCCTGAACGATCAGCAGGCGATCATCGCGACCACGGATTTTTTCATGCCGATTGTGGATGATCCGTTCGACTTCGGGCGCATCGCCGCCACCAACGCGCTGTCCGACGTATATGCGATGGGCGGAACGCCGATCATGGCGTTGGCGATAGTCGGAATGCCGGTCAACAAGCTGCCCATCGAAACCATCCGCGCCATTCTGCAAGGCGGGGAATCGGTATGCCAGGCCGCAGGAATCCCGCTGGCGGGCGGACACTCGATTGATTCCACCGAACCGATCTACGGGCTGGTGGCAATCGGCATCGTACACCCGGACAGGCTCAAGAAAAACAGCGAAGCGCGGGCGGGCGATGTGCTGATACTCGGCAAGGGCTTGGGTGTCGGCGTGCTGGCGCAGGCGTTGAAAAAGGGCGTGCTGTCTGCCGGAGGCTATGCGCAACTGATTGCCAACACCACCCAGCTTAATGCCGTCGGCAGTGCGCTGTCCGGTCTGGGCGCCGTGCATGCGCTGACCGATGTGACCGGCTTCGGCCTGCTCGGGCACCTGCTGGAAATGTGCCGTGGCTCGGGGCTGGCAGCCGAACTGCGGTTCGATCATGTGCCGGTATTGCCTGCGGCCTTGCCGTTGGCCCGGCAAGGCTACGGCCCCGGCGTGATAGACCGCAACCTGGCGAGCTATGGGCATGAAGTAGATTTTGCGACGCATCTTGAAAGCTGGCAGCGGCGCATATTGGCCGATGCGCAAACCAGCGGCGGGCTGTTAGTGGCGGTTGCCCCGGATGCGGCGGACGAAGTGCTGGCCTGTTTTCATCGCGCCGGATTCGGGCAAGCCGCAGTGATCGGCGCGATGAGGCAGGGCGCGCCGCGTGTGGCGGTGGGTTGAGCGCCTTTCCCTGAACTGTCACCTGCGTGGAGAGACTGCGGTCGCCAATCTTTCGCCCGAATTGACCCCATGAGCCCGAGTGCGGTGCGTGGTGCGACCGGCATGAGGTTCATGGGCAGTGTCACGACTTGTCGATTACGAAACGTGCGAAGCCGAAGAGCCACACCCAACAAATTCGTTATTTAGCGCGGATGCCTGCGTCCCGGCTTCGGGTGTTCCGATGCCTGGCAGGCGCGGCGATAGGCCAGCAAGGTTCTCTGGGCGTGCCCCAGCACGCTGCCGTGCGGGTAGTTGCCCGATACGTCTGCGATGCCTGCGGGTAATCCGGTGAGCAGCTCTATCCCTTCGCTTGTATGCTCCGCGGTGTAGATGTGGAATAAGCCCTTGGCGACGGCCTCGATAACCTTGTGCTCCAGCATCAGGTGGCGGCGGTTGCGGCGCGGGATCAGCACGCCCTGGCTGCCATCCAGCCCGGCCATTTCGCAGACGCGAAAGTAGCCCTCGATTTTTTCGTTGATCCCGCCGACCGGCAATATTTCGCCGTGTTGGTTGACCGCGCCGGTCACCGCGATACCCTGCTTGAGCGGCAGGCCGGATAGTGACGAGAGCAAAACATACAGTTCGGCGCAGGAAGCCGAGTCGCCCTCCACACCGTGGTATTCCTGCTCGAACACGATGGACGCGTTGAGCGCGAGCGGGGCGTTACCGGCAAATAGTGCGGACAGGTAGTTGTGCAGGATCAGCACACCTTTGTCGTGGATCGGCCCGGACATTTCCACTTCGCGCTCGATGTTGAGCAGGCCGTCCTCGCCGGCATAAGTGCGCGCCGTGACGCGCACCGGGAAGCCGAAGCGGTAATCGCCGAGGTCTACCTGGGTCAGGCCGTTGAGCTGGCCGACTTTTTCGCCCTGTACGCCGATCAGCACATCCCCTTCGGCGATGGATTCTTGCAGGCGCTGGCTCGGATAATCGTGGCGCAGGGTGCGCGCGCGAAGCGCCGTTCCGACATCTGATACATCGACCAGGCGGCCGGCGCGAGCGCGGCACAGCGCGGCGCTTTCCATCACCAGCGCCTCGGTGCGGGCGAAGATCGCGCTCTGGCGCAACTGGTCGTCGGCTTCGCGATGCCCGTCCTCCAGCAGGCGCGCGACGGCAGCGGCAGAAAAATGCGGCAACCCCAGCCTCCGGCAGGTGTGGGCGACAAAAATAGCCGAGGTGCGGCGGGTTTCGGCGCCGGACAAAAAGCTTTCGGCGAAGTCCACCTTGACCCTGAAACGGCGCGCGAATTCCGGGTCTTCTTCCTGCAACTCGTAATACTGTTCGCGCGAGCCGATCAGGATGATCTTGACATCAATATCCACCGCCTCGGGTTCGAGCGAAACGGCCGCAATCGGCGCGAAAGCCGTGCCCGGCTCTTCGATCTGCAACCTGCCGCTGCGCAGGAACCGCCGCAGTTTTTCCCACACCAGCCCATCGGCCAGCAGGTCGCGCAGATGCAGCATCAGGAAACCGCCGTGCGCCTTGAGCAGGCTGCCGGCGCGGATACGGGAAAAATCGGTCACCAGCACATCGTTTTCGGACTGGTATTCGATGCTGCCGAACAGCGAGCGGAATAATGGATTGTCTTCGATGATCGCCGGTGCGCCGTCCGAGCTGTCGTTGTCTACCACCAGATTGATTCGGTAGCGGGACAACACTTTGCCCAATGCTTCCTGCCGGATTTCCTCATCGCTATCGGAAACCTTGAACAGTTCAAGATTTTCGAGCACGTCATGCACGACCCGTTCCAGATAAGCGCCGAGTTTGACGGAATCCTTGATCTGCTTTTTCAAGCCGGTGCGGATTTCCTGTAGTTCGCGATCCAGCAACGGCTTGACCACCTGGCGCCGCAACGCCGCCAGAGCTTCGTTCATGACCCGTTCCATCGGTCGGGTTTTGTCGAAATAGCGGGCGATTTCCGCGCGCAATTCCTGCTCGGCCAGTTCGATTTCGGCGCGGCGTTCCTTCGGTAAAGCGAGCACTTCGTCTTCGGTATAAGCGCGCCCTTTTTTCCCGATCAGCGTGAAAAGTATGTGCCCGGTTTCGCGGTGCATGGTAAAGCTGCGGGCTTCGGCAAAAGCCTCCAGTTCGGCATAGGCACTGGCTTCTTCCGCTTTGTGGGTTTTTTCGATGTGCTCGCTTTCGGCCTTGAAGTCCTGGCTGTTCAAGCGTTGCGGTATTTCCGTTTGCAGGTTTTTTGTCATCTGCGCCAGAAGCTGGCGCAGCAGACGCCCCTGGCCGGCTGGCAAGCGCAGTGCAAGCGGCCTTTCCGGCGCATCGAAATTGTGCAGATAGCATAAATCGGGTGGTACAGGTTTGTTTGCGGCCGCCGTGACCATCGCTTGCCCGAGCAGCGAAGAACGACCGCTGCCGACCTCGCCCAGCACGAACAGGTTGTAGTCGGGTTGATCCATCCCGAGGCCGAAGCGGGCAGCCATCTCCGCGCGCTCCTGCCCGATCCAGGGCAGCGGATATTGCAATAATTCGGAAGTGTCGGCGAACCCGAGCGAAGCTGGGGCAATGGTGAGGCGAAGTTCGGCGGGGGGCAGGTTTGAGATCGGCATGTTATTTTTTCCGTAGGTATATCAGGCTTGCCGACGGCACGGGGAATGTCGGTTGATTTCCGGAAGCCGCCGAATTTTCAGAAGCTCCCTTATTGGTATCTCCCAAGTTTTCAATCCGGGCTACGCTTTTCCGGATGGCTATCTCCCAGGTTTTCAGCTTTTGCTCATATGACATCGTTGCGTTGGCCGGGCTGGTTGATGGCAGGCGCCGGTAGTGCAGCGGCCGGTGTTCGAGCAAGGGCCGCACAAACTTGCGGAAGCATTTTTCCGCCATGGCGCCGTTGAAAAAAACATCTGTAATGTCCGGATGAGCCAGAAAGAATGGCACGAAATCGTTTGGGCGGATCGAGGCTTCGTCGATGTCGGAATCCATGCTGCTGCCGCGCGCGCATGAGGCGAGCACATCCCAGAGCGCGATACCGGCGGCCTTCAGTATCCGGGTTCGCGATTCGTAAGGCAGCACTGGCGCAGCGCCGGTCAGATCGCCCATGATCGGCCAGAAGGCGTTGCGGCGATGCGCATAATATTGCCCGGCGCGCAGGGATTCCTTGCCGGGCATACTCCCGAGGATCAGCACACTCGCGGCTGAATCCTCGATCGGCGGGAAACTATGGATGTGTGACATATACGGTCATGCTGCTTTTGTGGCCCGCAGGATGCGGTGGAGCACAGTGATGGTTAAACGGCTATAAGGCAGCCCCACCCCTTACATTTTGCCCAAATCCTCAATCGCATCGATGACCATTCCCGTCCCGATTGCAATCAGCAGGATGTCGGTCGCCACACGCACATAGCGATGCCCTGCCGGCGGCTGGCCAATCTGCACGACGAGCGCATGCGGCACATCGTAAAAGACCACATCACCCGGCAGCCGTTTGCCGACAGCCCATTTCCTGGCTTGGCCGGGCGGCATGCAGCCGTTATGTTTTTTGGCCAATCCCGGGGGGCAGCGGCCAGAGCCGAATTGCTTGCGGTAGTATTCGTGGACGGCCATCCGGTGTTGGTCGCCAAAGTGTTCGCCTCTCCCGGTTTTG
>SCPW01000007.1 GCA_004298605.1 Gallionella sp. | reverse complement strand
CGAACTGGAAACCTTGGGGATCACGCATTGTTTTATCGGCGCCCAACTTGCGAGACACTGGAATCTGCCGGCGGAAATTATTACCGTGCTGGGCTACCACCACCCCCCTTACGTCGAAGAAGTCGCGGCCAGCAATCCTCTGGTGCGCCTGCTCAACCTGTCCGAAAAAATCCTGCCGGATTTCGGTATTGCCGAGCATACCGGCGATGAAATTCAGGATTATGAGTGGGAAGAACTGGGCATCGACCTGGCGGATGTCGAGGATATCTGCAATCAGGTCAATGAGCTCGCCATGCAGGCGGCGCAACTGGGCTGAACCCGGTGTACCGGATCGGGCCGGATGGCACTAATCCCGAAGGTGCCGGTTAATTTCCGTCAGCGACTGGATGATGCGGAGCAGCGATTGGTTATATTCGCATTTGAATACCGTCGCGGCGCCGGCGTGATCGCCCGCTTTCAGCTTTTCGACGATGAGCGCGCCAAGCTGGTGGAATTGCTGGTGCGCCTCGTTCAACTGGTTATACACCCCCGTTCCGTGAAACGGTTCCAGCGTCAAGCTGTTGAGCCAGTTTTCCAGTTGGCAAACGCCGCCCTGCCCGACCTGGGATAATTCCAGCGGTTCACGGATGTTTCCCTGCACGTGATGCCCCAGGCGCGTCTTCCACAACACGTGCGCCTCGGCCACCGCAATGAGATCGAGCCCGCTCCGTATGGCGTATTTGTAGCTGGAATCGGATATGAAAAAGTCTCTTACGCCAGATAGCATCGCCATCACACCTCTCCCGCAGTTGTCATGATGGTGTGCTTTATATAGACCGCATGGCGAAAGAACAATATGGCGAAATGCCTATATATTTTGGCCTATTGATCCGGGACGGAAATGCATCGACCCCGCCGCGCGGAACTCATCCCGGATTGGGCCATTCAGGTTCGACAGTGGCGTTGCAACTATCTCAACCGGTGTGGCTGAGACTATAATCGCACCCCGAAACCGCTGCCCAACCATGAAGACCCTTATCCTGTTCGCTAGTTTGCTGTTGCCCGCCCTGGCCTGCGCGCTGCCGGCGCAAATACCCGCCGCACCCGCCCTGGCGGCCAGGTCATACCTGCTGTATGACTACACCAGCAACCAGATTCTGGTGAACCAGAACGGCGGTGAGCGCATGGAACCCGCTTCGCTGACCAAACTGATGACCGCCTATCTGGCTTTTGACGCGCTCAAGCGCGGCACGCTCTCACCCGAGCAGAGCCTGATCGTTCCCGCCGCTGCGGTGCGCAATACGGGCGGCGAATCGCGCATGCTGCTCAAGGCGTGGCAAACCGTCACCGTGAACGAACTGTTGCGCGGCCTGATCGTGCCCTCCGGCAACGACGCGGCCATCACGCTGGCGATCAACATCGGCGGCAGCGAAGCCGGTTTTGTCGATCTGATGAACAAAGAGGCGAAGCGGCTGGGGATGAACAACACACATTTCGCCAACCCGGTCGGCTTGCCGGATGCGCAGCATTACAGCAGCGCGTACGATCTGGCCTTGCTGGCCGCCGCCATCGTGCGCGATTTCCCGCAGCATTACCCGCTGTTTGCATTGCGCGATTACACTTTCAACAATGTCACCCAGGCGAGCCGCAACCGCCTGTTATGGATAGACCCCCACGCGGATGGCATGAAAACCGGGTACACCGAAACCGCCGGATATTGCCTGGTCGGCTCGGCCACGCGCGATAACCGCCGCCTGATTTCGGTGCTGCTCGGCGCAAGCTCGGACAGCCTGCGCGCGACCGAAAGCCAGAAGCTGCTCAACTATGGCTTCCAGTATTTCGATGCCGTGCGCCTGTACAAAAAAGACCAGCCCGTCACCCGGTTGCGCATCTGGAAAGGCACGGAAAGCCACCTCGAAGCCGGTTTCCGCCGGGACTTGTTCCTGGCGGTACCCAAAGGCGCAATCGCGCAACTCAAGGCAACGGTGGAAACGCATCAGCCCATTCTCGCGCCGGTCGGCAGCGGGCAGCAACTGGGCACGCTCAAGCTGACGCTGGGCGGCAAGCCCTACGCGGAATTTCCCCTGCTGGCGCTGGATAATGCGCCGCTGGCCAATGTTTTTTCGCGCGGATGGGATAGCATCCGCTTACTTTTTCAATGAGGGATTCATTATGACGATTTACTTGAACGGGCAATACATGCCCATCGAAGAAGCGAAGATTTCCGTGCTGGACCGCGGTTTCATTTTCGGCGACGGCGTGTACGAAGTGATTCCGGTGTACTCGCGCAAGGCCTTCCGTCTGGAAGAACATTTGCTGCGCCTGCAACACAGCCTGGACGGCATCCGGCTCGCCAACCCGCACAGCGATGCGGAGTGGACGGGCATTATCAACGAGCTTGTCGCGCGCAATGCGGCGGAAGACCAATACCTGTATCTGCACATCACGCGCGGCGTGGCCAAACGCGACCACGCCTTCCCAAACCCGCCGGTGCGACCGACCGTGTTCATGATGAGCAACCCGCTGCTCACCCCGCCCGCCGAGTTGCTGGGCAGCGGCATTGCGTGCGTCAGCGCGGCGGATAACCGCTGGCTGCGCTGCGACATCAAAGCCATCGCGCTGCTGCCCAACGTGCTGCTGCGCCAGTTGGCGATCGACGCGGGCTGCGCCGAGACCATTTTAATCCGCGACAACAAATATATGACCGAGGGCGCGGCCAGCAACATCTTTGTGGTGAAAGACGGCAAACTGCTCGCCCCGCCTAAGGACAACCTGATGCTGCCCGGCATCACCTACGACGTGATCCTGGAAATCGCCGACGCAAACGGCATCCCGCACGAGGTGCGCAAGATTGCCGCCACGGAAGTATTCGGCGCCGACGAATTGCTGCTCACCTCCTCCACCAAGGAAGTGCTGGCAATTACCCGGCTGGACGGCAAGCCGGTCGGCGATGGCAAACCGGGCGCGATGTTCGCCCGGCTGCATCGACTGTACCAAGACTTCAAACGCGACGTGATGCGCGCGTAGGGGCGCAATTCATTGCGTCCAATATCGAAAAGTTTGCCGGACAAGTGCAGTTTGGGCGCAGCCCACCTTGCCTGGAGTATGCGGACAGTTTGCGCATGCCACCACCCTTCTCAACAGTGAATTGTGAAGGCTGTCATAGACAGCTACAATGCCGCCATGTCTGATTTCAACCTTACCCATCACTTCCTGATCGCGATGCCCGCCATGCAGGAGGGCTTTTTTGCCGGTACGCTGGCATATGTGTGCGAACACAACGAGAACGGCGCGCTGGGCATCGTCGTAAACCGGCCGATCAGCCTCACGCTCGGCGAAATGTTCGACCAGATCAAAATCCCGCTGCACCAATCCAGACTGCAAAAAATGCCGGTGCATTTCGGCGGGCCGGTGCAGACCGAGCGCGGCTTCGTGCTGCACGACGCGCAAGGAAACTGGCAGTCCACCCTGCGGATCAACGACCGGCTGGCGCTGACGACCTCCAAGGATATTCTCGAAGCTGTCGGCGAAGGCCAGGGGCCGCGCAACCTGATTATCACGCTGGGCTACGCGGGCTGGGATCAAGGGCAACTGGAGCATGAGATCACCGAAAATGCCTGGCTGACTGTGCCGGCATCCGAGCACATCCTGTTCGACCTGCCGCCCGAGGAACGCCTGCCCGCGGCGATGGCGTTGCTCGGTGTGGACTACGCCTCGCTGGTGGAAGATGCCGGACATGCCTGATGTCAGAGGACAGAAGACAGAAAGAATCGCGTAGCGACACCACTCTGTCCTCCGGAACGCTCCTCGCATTTGATTTCGGCACCAAACGCATCGGCATCGCATCGGGCAATACCCTGCTGTGCCGCGCCAACCCGCTGACCACCATCAACGACGAAAAGACCGTCACGCGCTTCGCAAAAATCGCGGCTCTGGTAGCCGAATGGCAACCGGCCGCGCTGGTAGTGGGTTTGCCGTGCAACGACGATGGCACGCCGCACGAGCTGACGGCGCTGTGCCGCCGCTTTGCCAACCGCCTCAAAGGGCGGTTTGATTTGCCGGTAATCCTGGTTGACGAGCGTTATACTTCGCTGGCCGCGAGCGCCCGGTTGGGCGAAGAAGGCATACGCGGGCGGCAGCAGAAAGCTTTATTGGACCAATATGCCGCGCAGCAAATTTTGCAGGCATACTTTGATGAACCCGCAGCGGGGCTGATCGCATGAAAAATCCACAACTCAACCAACACGGCGAGCTCCAGCACCTGCTGACCACCGAGGGTTTGCCGGTGCGCATCGTGCGCGGCATTCTTGACCGGGCCGCAACTTTTCTCGAAGTCGCCGATGGGCACGAGATCAAGAAAATCCCGCTGCTGCATGGCAAGTCGGTGTTCAACGTGTTCTTCGAAAACAGCACGCGCACCCGCACCACCTTCGAGATCGCCGCCAAGCGGCTGTCGGCGGACGTGGTCAACCTCAATATCGGCTCTTCTTCCACCAGCAAAGGCGAAACGCTGCTGGATACGGTGGATAACCTGTGCGCGATGCATGCCGACATGTTTGTGGTGCGCCACGCGCAAAGCGGCGCGGCGCATTTCATCGCCCGGCATGTCGCGCCGGATGTGCATGTCATCAACGCCGGCGACGGCCGTCATGCGCATCCCACGCAGGCGCTGCTCGACATGTTCACGATCCGCCACTACAAGAAAGAATTCCACAACTTGCGCGTCGCAATTGTCGGCGACGTGCTGCATTCGCGCGTGGCGCGCTCGCAGATCCACGCGCTGACCACGCTGGGCGTCCCGGAAGTGCGCGTCATCGCACCCAAGACGCTGCTGCCTGCAATGGTGGAAAACCTCGGCGTGCATATCTATCACGACATGGAGCAAGGCTTGAAAGGCGTGGACGTGGTGATGATGCTGCGCTTGCAGAACGAGCGCATGACCGGCGCGCTGCTGCCTTCCGCGCAGGAATATTTCAAATACTACGGCCTGACCCAGGAGCGGCTGGCGCTGGCGAGAAGCGACGCCATCGTGATGCACCCCGGCCCGATGAACCGCGGCGTCGAGATCGACTCCAGCGTCGCGGATGGGGCGCATTCGGTGATCCTGCCGCAGGTTACTTTTGGCATCGCGGTGCGCATGGCGGTGATGAGCATGCTGGCGGGGAAATTACAATGAATATCCACATCAAAAATGGCCGCCTGATCGACCCGAAAAACAAGATCGACGCGCGGCAGGACGTGTACATCGCCGAGCGCCGCATCGTTGCCATCGGTACAGCACCAGCGGGTTTTGTCGCCGGACAGGTGATTGACGCGAGCGGTTTGATCGTGATGCCGGGGCTGATGGACATCGCGGCGCGTCTGCGCGAGCCGGGCTACGAATACAAAGCCACGCTGGAATCGGAGATGAGCGCGGCGGTGGCGGGCGGCGTGACCTCGTTGTCCTGCCCGCCCGATACCGACCCGCCGCTCGACGAGCCGGGACTGGTCGAGATGCTCAAGCATCGCGCGCGTTCGCTGAACCAGTGCCGCGTGTTTCCGGTCGGCGCGCTGACTTACGGCTTGAAGGGCGCGGAACTCACCGAGATGATCGAGTTGACCGAGGCGGGCTGCAAGGCTTTCAGCCAGGCCGATGTGCCGCTGACCGACACGCGCGTGCTGATGCGCGCGATGCAATACGCCGCCACGTTCGGCTACCGCGTGTGGCTGCGCCCGCAGGACAGCTTCCTCGCCAAAGACGGCGTCGCGCATGACGGTGAAGTGGCGACCCGCCTCGGCTTGCCGTCTATCCCGGTGGCGGCGGAAACCATCGCGCTGGCGACCGCGCTGCAACTCGCGCGCGAGACCGGCGTCACGCTGCACATCTGCCGCGTCTCCAGCGCGGCGGCGGTGGACATGATCCGTTCCGCCAAGCGCGAAGGCCTGAAAGTCACTTGCGACGTGTCGATGAACCATATGCACCTGACCGAAACCGACATCGGCTACTTCGACGCCAACTGCCATCTGGTGCCGCCGCTGCGCGGCCTGCGCGACAAGGCGGGGCTGCGCGCCGGCTTGCTCGACGGCACGATAGACGCGATCTGCTCCAACCATTCGCCGGTGGACGACGACGCCAAACAGTTACCCTTTGCC
>SCPW01000081.1 GCA_004298605.1 Gallionella sp. | reverse complement strand
TAGCGTTGCAGCACTTCTTCTTTCGGGTGCCCGAAACGGTTGCGGTAGCCGGTCGTGAATACGGCAAAATCGGGCAGTGTGGCGGCGACGAATTCAAAAGTGGATGAAGTTTTGCTGCCGTGGTGCGGCACGACCAGCAGGCTGGTGTACATTTGATCCGCGTGTTCGCCGAGCAACCGTTGTTCGGATTTTTTCTCGATATCCGCAGCCAGCAAAATGTGCTGGTTGCCGATGCTGATGCGCAACACGCAACCCCTGTCGTTATCGCGGATTTTCGCTTCGGCGTAGCTGGCCGCATCGGGGTGGAGCATTTCAAAATGCACGCCGTCCCAGTCCCAGCTTTCGCCGTCCCGGCAGCGGTGGGCAGGGGTTGCCGATTGCAGCAGCGGGTGCGTGGCGGGCAGCGAGGAAGAAATCCAGCCGACCGGCATGGCCTGCACGATGGAAGCCGCGCCACCGGTGTGGTCGAGATCGTCGTGGCTGAGAATCAGGCCGTCCAGTCTGGCGATACCCAGTGCGCGTAGCGCCGGGACCAGTATGCGGTTGCCGCTGTCGGTGTCGCCGCTGAAATCCGGGCCGGTATCGTAGAGCAGCGCGTGATGGCGGGTTTGTGCGGCGACGGACAAGCCTTGCCCGACATCGAAAACAACCAGGCGCAATGTGTCTTGCGCGGGCGGCTCGGGCGCGTTCAAAAACATCGGCAGCAGCAACGGAAAACCCAGCCAGCGCGATGGGAAGCCGCGCGGCAGCAATATCCACATCACGCCCAACATGCCGGCGGCGATGCTCCACGCGGGCGGGGCATGTTGTGTCCACACCGCCTGCGGCAAGGCGTTCAGCCATTCGAGGAAGCGCATTGCGCCATCCATTACGATGTGCGCCAGCCACAGCGGCGCGTCCAGTGGCAGGACCGCGCCGAGCAGGGCGAGCGGCACAACGATCAGACCCACCAGCGGAATCGCGGCGGCGTTGGCAAGCGGCGAGACCAGCGACACCTGCTGGAACAGACCCAGCAGAAGGGGGATCAGGCCGATGGTCATCGCCCATTGCACGGTGGCGTATTCCGTCAGCCAATATGGCTTCCCCAAACGGTATGCGGACACGTACAGGATGAGAGCCACCGCGCCGAACGACAGCCAGAACCCTGCCGACACGGTCGCCCAGGGGTCGGGAACCAGCACGCCGAGCAGCGCGATGCCGAGTATCTGCCCGGGCGAAAAATTGCGGTTCAGCCACAACGCTGCGGCGACCGCGCCGACCATGTACACGGTGCGTTGCGCGGGCACGCCGAAGCCGGACAGCAGCGCATAGCCGAGCGCCACCAGCAACGCGGCCAGCGCGGCGGCCTTGCGCGCGGGCAGGCGCAGCGTGAGGCGCACGCTGCGCCGCCACAGCCAGTAAGTGAGGGCGAAGCCCGCGCTGGCGAGCATGGTGATATGCAAGCCGGAAATGCTCATCAGGTGATTGACGCCGGTGCGCGTGAAAACCTGCCATTGGTTCTGCGGAATGCTGCCCTGATCGCCGATGGCCAGCGCCGCCAGCACGCCGGAGTAGGGCGCGCCGCCCAGCGTGGCATCGAACTTGTCGCGCACCGTTTCACGCCATGACTCGATGCGGTAGGCGCAACCGTCGGCCAGAGCATCCAGCCGCAGGTTGTTGCCCTTGTTATGCACATAACCCACCGCGCGCACATTGTTCTCCAATGCCCACACTTCAAAATCCGAGCCGTGCGGGTTGCTGCTGCCGTGCGGCTGCTTGAGGCGCAACGTGAGTTGCCAGCGTTCGCCCGCCCTTAATTCGAGCGGTTTTTCCTTGCTGTCAAAGTAGGTGCTGAGGTAAACATGTTTTGGCGTGCTGGCTTGCGGGGTGAGTATTTTTTCGACGTTGAAACCGAAGCGCAGGCCGCGCTCATGGTTGCGCGGCAATTCGGCGACCACGCCGATTACCTCGATGTCGCGCCCCTGCCATTCATCCGGCAGGCTGACGGCGAGGCGTTGCCCGGCTTGCCAGGCGGCGTAATAAAAACCGAGCCCGCAGGCGAAGGCGGCAAGCAGCAGGGTGTAGATGGATCGCGCAAGCAGATTTTTGAACGCGCTTTTTCTCTTGCTGGATCCGGGCAGCGGAAATGCGAAAAGCAGCAGAAAGCCGGGCAGCAGCCATGCCCGGGCAAAATCCGGCAATGCGGGCTGCTGTTGCAGCAGCCACACGCCCAGGGTGAAGAAAATGGCGAAGATAACCATGGATGTAGATTAACCCACTAGAATGGCGTCATGCGCAAATTCTTCCGTCGCTTCCTGCCGTCGCACGAAACGGTGAAAAACAACCGCTGGCTCAAGCCGTTCGGCGGCTGGCTGCACCATCCCAATTTGTGGCATCTGCACCGCCGCTCGGTGGCGGGCGGCGTGGCGGTAGGGTTATTTTGCGGCCTGGTTCCCGGGCCGTTGCAGGTAATTTCCTCCACGCTATTGGCGGTGCTGCTGCGCGTCAATTTGCCGGTAGCGGCATTTACCACGCTTTATACCAACCCCCTCACGATCGTGCCGCTATATGTGCTGGCTTATGAGCTTGGCGCGCGGGTGATCGGCGCGCACAACGGCGTAGCGGCGGCGCAACTGACATTTCCGGAACTGCATTGGCACAACTGGACGGGCGAATTGTGGGGCTGGCTGGCGATGATGGGCAAACCGTTCATGGTCGGCTTGCCGCTGCTCGCCGCGAGCCTGGCTATTGCCGGATATTTCGCGGTGCGCGTGGCGTGGAGGGCGGCGGTGGTATTGCGGTGGCGCGCCAGAAAGAAGCGGCGCGCGGCCATGTAGTTTCGGATGCTGTGGCAGCGCTCGGAGGCGCGGTTGAACACAGTTGTAGAAATGGAGGGGTACGGTGAAATACAGCTATTTGGTGTCCTCGACAGGAATCGAACCTGTAATTGACCCTTAGGAGGGGCCGGTTATATCCATTTAACTACGGGGACAGCTCGGCTGCGGAGGCAGCGGGCGCATTCTAGCTCAAACGCCGCATAATCAGAACCCGCCCGATGGCCTAATCATGAAAAAACATAAACTGCCCGGTACCGTCGTCGTGCTCGGCACGGTCAGTTTCCTGAATGACCTGGCTTCGGAAATGGTGACGCCGTTCATCCCGATCCTGATCGCCACCGTGCTGGGCGCGGGGCCGGTGGTGCTCGGGCTGGTGGAGGGGGTGGCGGACGCGGCGGCGAGTTTTCTCAAGCTGTGGGCTGGGCGCTATTCGGACAGCGGGCGCGGGCGGCGCAAGCGGTTGATGGTGCTCGGCTACGGGCTGTCCAACCTGGCGCGACCGCTGTTGGGGCTGGTGTCCAACTGGGGAGGATTGCTGCTGCTGCGCGGCCTGGACCGTGCGGGCAAAGGTTTGCGCACCGCGCCGCGCGACGCGCTGCTGGCGGATAGCGCGCATCGCGAAATACATGGCTTCGCCTACGGGTTTCACCGGGCGATGGATAATGCCGGCGCGCTGGGCGGCACGCTGCTCGCCGTTGCCGCGTTGAGCTGGCTGCACTGGTCGGTGAGCGAGGTAATTTTGTGGTCGGCCTTGCCTGGCGCGCTGGTGCTGCTGGTGCTGATTTTCGGCGTGCGCGAACCGCCGCGCGCGACGGCGGAAAAAAACGAGTTGCGGGCCCCGCTCGCGTGGCCGCTGTTGTCGCACAACATGCGCCGCTATTTATGGGTGCTGGTGCTGTTCACTTTCGCGCGTGTCTCGGAGAGTTTCATCCTGCTGCGCGGCAATGAATTGGGCATGAGCGTGGTGCAGGTGTTGTTGCTGTGGGCGGCGCTTAATGTCAGCAAATCCGCCACATCGGTGCTGGGCGGACGCATGGCGGACGCGTTCGGGATGAAGCGCCTCACGCTCATCAGTTGGTCGGGCTATGCGGTGAGTCTTGCCATGCTCGGCCTGGTCGAGCATAGCGATGCGCTGTGGGTCGGCACGGTGCTGTACGGCTTGCTGGCCGGCCTGGGCGAAGGCTCGGAACGCGCATTGATCAGCCTGTATGCCGATGAGCGCGAGCGCGGCACGGCGTTTGGCTGGTATCATCTCGCCGCCGGGTTGAGCGCCATCCCCGCCGGTGTGTTGTTCGGCGCGGTGTGGCATTACTGGAATGCCGGCGCCGCGTTTTTGTTTGCCGGAGTATTGGCTTCGCTGTGCGTGCTGTTGCTGCGCTTCTGGAGTTTTGCCCGCCATTGACCGGTACGGTGGCAACGGAGTTAAATTACCCCCGGCAAAGCCGGGGGCTTATTAGGTGAGCCCCTCAAAGGGGCCGATAAAACCGTGAGCCGCCTGAAGGCGGCCAAGTTTTCCTCCTTCCCCTTCAGGGGGAAGGTT
>SCPW01000080.1 GCA_004298605.1 Gallionella sp. | reverse complement strand
GGCGATTTCGCCAACGGCGCGCAAGTGGTGATCGACCAGTTCATCGCCTCCGGCGAAGTGAAGTGGGGGCGGCTGTGCGGGCTGGTGATGCTGCTGCCGCACGGCTATGAAGGGCAGGGCGCCGAGCATTCTTCCGGGCGCATCGAACGCTATCTGCAACTGTGCGCCGACTACAACATCCAGGTGTGCATTCCTTCTTCTGCGGCGCAAATGTTCCACCTGCTGCGCCGCCAGATGCTGCGCCCGGTGCGCAAGCCGCTGATCGTGTTCACCCCCAAGAGCCTGCTGCGCAGCAAGGATGCTTCTTCGCCGCTGGCCGAGTTGACGCAGGGCTGCTTCCAGCCGGTGATCGGCGAGGTGGAGGCGCTGGATCGCAGCAAGGTGCGGCGCATCATCGCCTGTAGCGGCAAGGTGTATTACGAGCTGCTCGCGGCACGCCGCGCCAAGGGTATTCATGATATGGCGATCATCCGCATCGAACAGCTTTACCCGTTTCCGCATCATGATTTTGTGGCGCAGGTGGCGGCCTATCCGAATGCCGGCGAACTGGTGTGGTGCCAGGAAGAACCGGGCAACCAGGGCGCGTGGCACCGCATCCAGCATTATCTGCTGCGCCACATGCGCCAGGGTATGCGTCTCGATTACGCATTGCGCCCCTCGTCCGCCGCACCCGCCGCAGGCTATCTGGCGGTACACCACGAACAACAAAAAGCAGTGATCGAAGCGGCCTTCCGCGACGATCTCGACAACAAACCTAAACCGGGAGCAGCCCACCATGAGCATCATTGAAGTCAAAGTTCCGCAACTGTCCGAATCCGTCTCCGAAGCGACCTTGCTGACCTGGCACAAGCAGGTCGGCGAAGCGGTCGCCGAGGGCGAAAACCTGATCGATATCGAAACCGACAAAGTGGTGCTGGAATTGCCCGCCTCCAAGAGCGGCATACTGAGCAAAATCATCAAGGGCGACGGCGAAAAAGTAACCAGCAACGAACTGATCGCGCAGATCGACACCGAGGCTGCGTTCGCCCCCTCTCCCTCGACGGGAGAGGGTGGGGGAGAGGGTGGAAAAACTCCGCCCGCCGTGCCGCCGTCGGTGCGCAAACTGGCGCGCGAACACGAGATCGACGCCGCCAGCCTGCAAGGCAGCGGACGCAGCGGGCGCGTCACCAAAGAGGATGTGCTGAACGCAATGCAGGCGAGCAAGCCCGCCCCTTCACCCTCGGTGGAAGAGGTGGCGCAGGCCATCCCGGCCATCGCCCCCTCCGGCAACCGCCCCGAGCAGCGCGTAGCGATGACGCGCATCCGCCAGCGCATCGCCGAGCGCCTGCTGCAATCCCAGCAGAACGCCGCGATCCTGACCACCTTCAACGAAGTCAACATGCAGCCGGTGATCGACCTGCGCAACAAATACAAGGACGCGTTCGAGAAGAAGCACGGCGTCAAGCTCGGCTTCTCCTCGTTCTTCGTCAAGGCTGCGGTGCTGGCGTTGCAGAAATTCCCCATCGTCAACGCCTCGGTGGACGGCAGCGACATCATCTATCACGGCTATTACGACATCGGCATGGCGATCGGCAGCGAGCGCGGTCTGGTCGTGCCGATCATCCGCGATGCGGATAAATTATCGTTCGCCGACATCGAAAAACAAATCGCCGATTTCGGCGCGCGCGCCAAGGTCGGCAAACTGACGATGGAAGAACTCACCGGCGGCACGTTCAGCGTTTCCAACGGCGGCGTGTTCGGCTCGATGCTCTCCACCCCGATCATCAACCCGCCGCAGAGCGCGATACTCGGCATCCATGCCACCAAGGATCGCGCCGTGGTAGAAAACGGCCAGATCGTGATCCGCCCGATGAACTACCTCGCGGTGTCCTACGATCACCGCATTATTGATGGGCGCGAAGCGGTGCAATTCCTGCTTACCATCAAGGAGGCGCTGGAGTTTCCGGGAAGGGTGTTGCTGGATTTGTAGAGGCTTTGTAAACGGTTGAAACCGAAAATTGATTCATCTTTCTGGTGTGTCATAAAAACGTGTAACACCGTTGATTTCTCTGTGTACTCTGTGTTCTCTGGTGTAACTACTAGCCATTCGACTAAGCTGGCAAATAACGCCAGCCAAGTCGCTGGTTATGTGGCTTGAATTGAGGTTTTTA